>CAVBPN010000134.1:0-6490 GCA_963597235.1 bacterium | reverse complement strand
GACTTTCTGTAAATTTAAAATCCTGACGAACTAACCGTTGTAGTCCTTCGAACGCCCAGCGAAAAATACTTTCGGCTTCATTCTTCATTTTTTCTGCCAGATAGGGATCATCTACACGATCAGCAGGTTTCTCCTTTGTTGTCAGTACTAATTGCCTTCGGTAAAATCCATCGCTCCGGTCATACAATGCCTGCAAATCACCATTACTGAATGCAAGCAGTCTGGAAAAAAGCCACCCCTGATAACTTTGCTTTCCTTTACGTTCCAAGTCCATTTTCCCCTGAGCAGTAACAATGGATTTCACATAACTGGTCTGTTTCAGGGCTTCCATTCGCATATCATCATCTACGCATAATAAAATGTGTTCAAGGTCAGCTCTGGCAAAGCGGTTTTCAGAAATTTTACCGATACTTCCGTCTTTCATATTTGAGCCTAACAAGCTGTTCAAAACAGCACCAATCTGTGATTTACCCTCTCCGCCATTGCCTTTTATAATCATCATCCGTTGGTCTACGCTCTGCTTCGGTCGGTGCTAAACGTGTGCCACTGGCACACAGCACCCTTTGTTACTTGGAATCAGGCAATACCCAATAAACTCCTGCAAAGTTGGAATATCTTCCGGGTAGAGCAGTTGATTTAAAAATGACAGCCATGTGACAGCTTCTGGTGCATCTGGATTATAGTTGACCGGAAGACGCGTTCGTACAATATCCGGTTTTTCAGGGATAAATGTGCCATCTATATATAGCGTTCCATTTGCAAGATGAATTTTATTGGTTTCCGGTGGAAAATCCTCTATATAAGCTGCCAGTTTCATAACTTCCAGAATATTGGTTACTTTGCGTGGAACATTGTTAATGGCATAATGTTTCAGACTTTCGAATATTTCCCCACGAAGGGGCAGATCATCAGTAATCCGCCCCTCCGGAGTAAAAAATGCATTGTTGGCAAAGAGTATTTTATGCATATGGAGAAATTTCTCACAAAAGGCAGCTTCATTGATATTGGTTCCGTCAAACCAAACTGGATAGTTACTAAGCTGCTTCTTCATATATATCCCCCTCATCACGAGGCCCTGAAAGATATTTCAAATCTTCCAGATAGCCTGTTTCTTTCATGGATTTTACAACTTCAAAGCCTTCCTCTTCATCTGCAAAGGTCAGATAGTCTGCCAGATATTCGATATAACTCAGATTTTTACATGCTTCTTCAAATCGTTCGTCCATAGGTAAATCCGGACTTTCCGGTGCATATAGTACTTTCCATTTTTCCAGACGGTGAAGATATTCACATACCATTTTCTGGCATTCCCGTAAATCTTTCTGGCTGTTTTTGTTTTCCATGTACTCTGGCTTTTTCAGAGCTGCTATTACTGGTGGCTTGTCTGGTGTAATCCCAAAATCTACAGCAATTTTCTTAGCAGCTTCATAGTTACTCAGTCCAAACAGATTTGCAACAAACTGGATCACATCTCCGGTAGCACCACAGCCAAAACAGTAGTAATAAGTGGTATTCAGTTTCATACTTGGATGATGGTCATTATGAAATGGACAACAGATCATGTTGTTTCTTCCAATTTTCATGCCATAATATTCGGCAGCCTGTCCGACTGTTACAGTTTCTTTTATTGTTTCAAATAATCTCATTCTATTTTCCTCCTCGTATAAGTTTGAATTTAAAGCTGTGCCGTTTTATCCAGTTCCTTTCCTGACAGGCAACCCTTCTCGGCGCTGTGTCGTCTCTTTGTGAGCGCTCTTTTCTAATCAGAAAATCGTGGCGGTTTATAAAGTTCCGGAACGGTCATTTAGTTTTCAAGGTTCTGTCTGATCGATCATGTTGACAGTTTAGCATGAAAAAATCGCACCCCTGATTTATTCACGTACAATGAAAATCAAGAATACGATTTGATAAAAAATTGCAAATTTGCACAGGCACAGATATAATGGAAGTAGTTTAGGAGGTGACGAAACAATGGGGAAATCTGATTTAATAGAAGATGAAACAAGTCTTGCATACCGATTAAGTAATTTGCGGAAAGACCATGATTTAAGCCAAAAACAGTTAGCCGATCAGCTTCATGTGACTCATTCGCAAATCAGTCGTATTGAGAGCGGTGAAACAAAAAATCCTAATATAAGCATTGTAATAGATGCCGCCAGGTTTTTTCATGTTTCTACTGATTATCTGCTTGGAATCACTCAGATTACTTCACCCAAAAGTTATGATATATCGGAACTTGGACTGTCAGAAGAAGCGGTAACGAGACTGATTACCAGAAGAATAGATGTAGATATTTTAAACCGATTATTGGAGCATGAAAATTTTCCTAAATTATGTATTATGATTCGGAATTATTTTGATGATACCATTGCTGAGGGCATCATGGCACGAAATAAGGTCATTGATTTTGCTGTTGATCAACTGACTGATCTGAATGATGAGGGACTTGCAATGGTGCAGAATTTGGCAAAATATATCTGTGACATAGTGTATCTAAAAAAAATTCAGAGAATAGCTAATGGAAGTAGGGATATACCTTTCTTTAAATGTGGCATCGTCTGAATAACAGCATTGTCATGCTAATATTCAGACTCAGTTCTGTTCTTTCAGGCAACTCCTTTACGGAGTACCTTTCAGCACAGAATGCCGGGAATTGGAGATAATCGTAAGGATATAGAATTTCTTCCCGGCAGCCACAATTTCATAAAGGTATAACACACTAGACTTTCCTGACGGAAAATCGTGTGCCAAGGGGAGTGCCGCCCCTTTGGATACCCCTGCTTGAATACTGCCAGATATGGCAGATAATAAAATACATCAAGATTTCTTTTACAATCGAAGGAGAATTATAAATATGTCAGAATATGGATTTACGAAAAAAGACTGGGCATTGTTCAGAGAAAAGGTAGCCGATTGGCAAGAAGCCTATATGGATAAGTTGAATAAAGAATATATTGATTTATTAAATGGCGATGGAAGACCTTCTGAAAAATTCTGGGCTTTGGAAGAGCGAATACGGAATGATAAAAAAGATACAGGTGTACAGTTAAGAATGAGCCGTTCCAACTGTATCTACAATATTGTCTCATTGTTGAATGAAGGTGCGATTACTATGGAAAATCTGGAAGAATTCAGTGATGAATTGAAAGAAAGAGTACACTTTATTGCAAAATAAAAAGCCCTATCCATTTGGAACAGAGCATTTATAGATGAAAGAGATTATTTGGCAGGCGTCGCGGCTCCTGCATCTCTTTTAACCCATAGGGTGCGTGGTTGCAACGAAATTTACCACCTCAAATAATCCTAGATTTATAATAACCGGAACATCCTAACTTGTAAATAATAAATATACTATCATGCGAAAAATACCATTTTAAAGCAAGTATGATTTCTGATTGACTTTCTTAGTTATATCAGTTATATTGTCTTTAGTGATCAGATTGCAGAAACTTGAGAAGCCTGCGATCGGGGGAGGATGCTGAGGCTCCTCTCCTTTTTTATCTGAAACATTTTTCGGTGAGGTATATATAAGACTTGCAAAAGGGAGGTATAACAATGAAAATTGAACTTGGACAAGTTCAAAAAATGTTGGAATGGCTAAAAACCAAACTATATTTAGATTCTATTGCACAAAATGCTCGTTCCAGAGCCATAAAGAGAGGACAGGTATATCGTTGCAATTTCGGCTGTGGAATTGGAAGTGAAATGCAAAAAGAGCGACCAGCGGTTATTATTCAAAATGATGTTGCTAACTCCCGTTCTGGTAACACTATTGTAATTCCAATTACGCATGATACCAGCACTTTACCTTGTGTAGCAAATATTACACCGCAGACAGATGCAGCAGGTAATATTATTCTTGATGGTCAAGCAAACACATCCAATATGATGTGTGTCAGCAAAGCAAGATTAGGTGATTTTGTAGGCTTTTTGCCAAAAACAGATATGAAAAAAATTGATGAGGCAATTGCTAAAACAGTCGGTCTTATGGGATATTACTCTGATCTAAATAAGCGATTGGATGATAAATTGCAATATATTTCAAAAATAAAAGAAGAGCGTAATAGAGCACAGGACGAACTTGCTGAACTAAGGAAAATTCTTGAATTGTCAGATGATATTTCCTTGACAGAACACATTGCAAAGATAAAAATAAATATTGACAAGGAGTAAGAGAACCAGTATTATATAAATACAAAGAAGTCTTTTTCCGGAGTGAGAAAGATATTATTACTTATTCAAAGGAAAGGGACTCTGGATGAGTTCCTTTTTACATTTCATAAAATTTGGTTTTGTAACATATACTATGAACACAAAGTAGCTCTGGATAGGATATTCGGAGTTGTAAAACGGCGGAAATATCATTGCTGGTATTTCCGCCACTTCTTTTATAGATTCTTCGCACTATTCAATCCATCCACCCAATTACATAAAATTACAATCGTCTCATAATTTACATTGATATATGTACGCCACCTTTACGCCCGCCGAGAACTTTCTTTCCTTTCAGATCTTCCCATTTGAAATCCGGCATTTCTTCTCTTGCCACAAGAAAGTTTCCGGCACGCTGGGTAAGCTGTGCAAAGTTTACTGCCGGATCGGTCGCACCTTCCTGATATGCATAAATCGATGCTTCCGCCCCCATAAATCCGATATCTGCCTCGCCGGAAATCAGAGCAGTCAGAACCTTATCCGCTCCGAATCCTGTCACTAACGTCAAATCCAGACCTTCCTCTGCAAAATATCCCTCTTCAATCGCCACATACTGCGGTGCATAAAAGATTGAATGGGCTACTTCATTCAGTGTAACCTTCGTAAGTTTCTCCTCTGCCCCGTCTTTCTTCGCAGCAAATACGCCCATCGGAAATGCCGTCACCGCCAGAACGACTGCCACTGCCAGTGAAATCCATTTTTTATTTTTCATGCAGATACTCCTTTTGAGACTTCTGCTGTTAAGATATGCCAAAAGTACAGGTAACGTTCATAATGTGGGTTGACTTTTCTGCTTATATCATCTCTATTATTTTCAGTGACCAGATTACAGATACTTGAGAAACCTGTGATCTAGTTTTATAACATATACAATGAACACAAAACAGCTCTGAATATCTTCCGGTATCATATAGTTTCGTTCCTTCATGATCGCACCGGCCTCCGCCATTTTTACGAGTGCAGAAACACCTCGAGGTGAAATTCCCAGTTCCACAAGAGGATGCTTTCTTGTCTCTTCACACAGAAGGATTGCATATCTCAGCACACTGTCAGCAATCTTAACAGATGTAAGATAATTCTGTATCTCAAGGATACTCTGAACACTGGTCACAGTTTTCAGATTCAAAAGCGGATTATTATAACGCTGTGCGTTGATGATCAGCATCTGATTTTCCAGTGATGGATATCCGATAGAAAGACAAACCATGAAACGGTCCAGCTGGGATTCCGGAAGAGACTGTGTTCCTGCAAATCCAGGCGGGTTTTCTGTAGCAATACACACAAACGGAACAGTAAGCTCATTACAGTTATAAAAAGCTCCCGGATAGATTGTACATCCCCATGCTCCTCCTGTAATATTCAGTGTTTTCAAGGAAACGCAGTCTGTAAAAGCATCTGATGGCTTATAATTCGTTGATTCCCGATAGGATGATGCCAGTGCCACTGTACCGGCTGCCAGGATTGGTACCGATACCACAGCAATTCCTATATTTTTCTTTTTCATCTCCCTCTCATGAAGAAACTTGCCAATATTGCGCTGCAGTGCCTCATAATCTACCGGTTTTGCATAAAGGCCATTCATACCACTTTCCATAGATTTACGTTTATCTTCAACAAATGCATCTGCTGACAGCGCAAATATCCACTTCCTGACCGTTTTCTGCCACATCAACTTTTGCTCCCATGTGCCAGAGTATCTCTACAGCAATCATCGCATTGATCTCATTGTCCTCTGCCATCAGGATTCTGCGTCCCTGGAACGCATTACTGTTTTCAGCTGTGTCAGGCTGTTTCTGCTCTTCTTTCATCTCCCGGTTTTTCTGCAACCGGGAGATGAAGGAACACAGAAAAATCACTGCCTTCTCCCGGCACACTCTTTACAACGATCTCACCGCCCATCAGTTTCACCAGGTTATCCGCGATTTCCATTCCAAGACCTGAGCCGCCGTATTTTCTTGCAGTATCACTGCTTTCCTGTTCAAATGGGCGAAAAAATACGATTGATGAACTCTGTTTCCATTCCAATGCCGGTATCATGCACACTGATCATCAGATCCACCTTGTCATCCTTCAGCATCATCTGGCGGAAAGTAACGATGATTTCGCCTTTATGAGTAAATTTAACAGAGTATGTATAATTATAAACACAAAACCATTCCTGAAGCTTTGATTTTTCTGTTTTCCGTAATAAAATTCCCTTTCTTGTCATTTATGTTGTGATGTTTTATAATAAAAATCAGCTGATTTTGTCAGACTGACAAAGCGTCCCCGGCTTTTC
>CAVBPN010000133.1:0-3325 GCA_963597235.1 bacterium | reverse complement strand
GAATATATTAAAGACCATCGTGATCAGAAGGATCATAAAGATTGCTTTCAGACCCTTAAAGATGAACTTCACCGGAACGGTAGAGCTCAGTATCATTCCCGCCAGAAATACTGTTGCGACTGCATATCCGACCACTGTATGGAACAGGAATACGGATACGATAAAAACAAGTGTACCAAACAGCTTCGTTCTCGGATCCAGCTTATGGATCACGGATTTCACCGGATAGTACTGTCCGATCGTAATATCTCTGATCATTCCCCGGCACCTCCTTTCAATAAAGGAGAGTTCATTTCCCGAAGTGCACGCAGGATGTCTTCTTTCGCTTCATCTACAGTTGTGTCAGACGGGTCTACCGGAAGTCCCTTTTCTTTCAGAGCATGCATAATATAGGTGATCTGAGGAGCTGCAAGTCCCATCTCTTCGAGTTCTTTATAATGTGCAAAAACTTTTTTCGGTGTATCGTCAAAAGCAATCTTTCCGTGGTTGACCACGATCAGACGCTCTACATATTTCGCAACATCTTCCATGCTGTGTGATACCAGGATGATCGTAATACCTCTGACCTTATGAAGCTCCGCGATCTGGTCAAGGATCTCGTCTCGTCCCTTCGGATCCAGTCCGGCTGTCGGTTCATCCAGAATCAGAATCTTCGGATTCATCGCCAGAACACCGGCAATCGCCACTCGTTTCTTCTGACCACCGGAGAGATCAAATGGTGATTTACTGAAATTCTTTTCCTTGAAGCCAACCTGCAGAAGAGCTTTCTTTGCTTCTTCCTCAGCTTCTTCTCTGCTCTTTCCCTGATTCATTGGGCCAAAGCAGACATCTGAGAGCACATCACTTTCAAAAAGCTGATGCTCCGGGTACTGGAATACCAGGCCGACTTCACTGCGCAGTGCACGGCGGTCATAATTCTCTGCCCACACATCTTCTCCATTATAGAGTACTTCGCCGGACGTCGGCTGGATCAGCGCATTCAGATGCTGGATCAGCGTAGATTTCCCACTGCCTGTATGCCCGATCACACCGATAAACTGTCCGTCAGGAATATTCAGATTGATGTCTTTTAATGCATGGATCTCATAAGAAGTTCCAGGACTGTATGTGTATGTTACGTTTTTTAATTCTATTGACATAAGGCATTTACCAACTCTTCCGTAGTAAGGATTCCATCCGGAATATCCACTCCGGACTGTTTCAGTTCATGTGCCAGAAGTGTGACCTGCGGCACATCCAGACGATAGTGTTTCAGTTTTTCAACCTGAGAAAAGATTTCCTCAGGGGTTCCTTCCATCACCACATGTCCGCCATCCATAACGACCACGCGGTCGGCATCAATGACTTCTTCCATATAGTGTGTGATAAGGACAACTGTGACATTTTCCTGGCGGTTCAGCTGATGAACAGCCTCCAGTACCTCTTTTCGTCCGTTCGGATCCAGCATGGCCGTCGGCTCATCCAGAACAATGCACTGCGGACGCATTGCCATCACTCCTGCAATTGCCACACGCTGTTTCTGTCCTCCGGAAAGCTTATTTGGTGAATGATGACGATAGGCTGTCATACCGGTCTTTTGAAGGCTTTCATCCACACGTTTCCAGATATCTCCGGTAGATATCCCCATATTTTCCGGTCCGAATCCCACATCTTCCTCCACTACGGTTCCGATGATCTGGTTATCCGGATTCTGGAATACCATTCCCGCCTTCTGACGGACCTTCCAGAGTTCCGGTTCCTTCGCGGTATCAATTCCGTCGATCCAGATCGTACCTTCTGTCGGGATCAGAAGCGCATTGATGTGTTTGGCAAATGTAGACTTACCGGAACCATTATGTCCCAGTACAGCTACAAATTCTCCTGCCTGAATGTCCAGATCTACTCCATCAACCGCTCTCTGCGTAGCTTCCACATTTCCGTCTTCGTCATATCTTAAATAGTCAAATGCAAGTTTTGCCGCTTTGATGATTCCCATCTTTTTAGTCCTTTCAGGCTTCCTCGGAAGGTTCCCCGCCGGTCAGAGATTCGATCAGTTCCCAGATTTCGTCTCTTCCCTGCTTTGTCTCTGCTGAATAAGGGATCATGGTAGTTCCCTTCTTAAGCTGGAGACCTTCTCTTATTGCTTTCAGGTTCTTCTGAACCTGGCTGCGTTTCAGTTTATCCAGTTTCGTTGCAATGATGATCGGTTCGTATCCATTATGAAGGATCCACTCATACATCTGTCTGTCATTTGCAGATGGATCATGACGGATATCGATCAGAAGAAAAACGGCTTTGAGGTTACGGGAAGTATGAAGATAATTTTCGATCATCTTTCCCCATTTTTCTTTCTCTGCCGGTGTCACACGGGCATATCCGTATCCTGGGAGATCCACCAGATCAAGCTCATCATTGATCTTGTAAAAATTGATCGTCTGCGTCTTGCCTGGCTGTGCACTGGTACGTGCCAGTGCTTTCCTGTTCATCAGTCCGTTGATCAGAGATGATTTTCCGACATTTGACTTTCCTGCAAATGCGACTTCCGGCAGTCCGGTATCCGGAATCTTACTGGTAATGCCGCATACAATATCTAAAACTGCACTTTTTATAACCATAAAATCCTCTTTCGATTATCGTGCGAGTGCCTCGTGAAGCACTTCATTCATGTTATCTACAAAGGAGATCTTCAGGCCGTCAAGAATCTCGGCATCCATCTCCTGAATATCCGTTTTATTTTCCTTCGGTACCAGTACCTGCTTGATCTTGGCATACTTGGCTGCAAGAAGTTTTTCTTTCAGTCCGCCGATCGGAAGTACCCTGCCACGAAGCGTGATCTCACCGGTCATGGCTACATCTGCACGTACTTCCCTGCCGATGATCGCAGAAAGTATTGCTGTCGCCATCGTAATACCCGCAGAAGGACCGTCTTTTGGAACTGCACCTTCCGGAATATGTACGTGGATATCATTTTCCTGGAAAAATTCCGGAGCAATATCATATTTATCTGCAACGGAACGGATATAGGAAATACCTGCCTGTGCAGACTCTTTCATGACATCGCCAAGCTGTCCGGTCAGAACAAGCTCCCCTTTACCCGGCATTACATTGACTTCGATCTGCAATGTATCACCGCCAACCTGTGTCCATGCAAGTCCCCTTGCAATTCCGACTTCGTCTTTCTTGTTTGCCATCAGATAATTATATCTGGCTTTTCCAAGATAATCTTCCAGATTCTTACTGCTAATGGTAACTTTCTTCTGATCATTCTCCATGATCTCACGGGCTGCCTTACGGCAGATCTGACCGATCTTGCGTTCCAGTCCACGCACACCGGCTTCTCTTGTAT
>CAVBPN010000132.1:0-7438 GCA_963597235.1 bacterium | reverse complement strand
GTATAACCGAACTGTACTTTGCGGGAAGAGAAAGGACGGCATCCCATATAAAGGAAAGATCTTCGCGATTTTCAGAGACCAGAGTTTCAGATAATTCATCTGTGTTTCTTTTACGATTATAAAGAACACGATTTTTACTGAGATTGGCAGCCACTTTTAAAAGCCATGCTTTTTCATGCTCAGAATTCTGAAATATTGGTGCTGTTGTAAGACAGCGCAGCAGGGTTTCCTGAAGAATATCTTCTGCGTCATGCATGTTATGCAGATAAGAATATGCCAGACGGAGAATGGTATTTCCATAAGTGTCCAACAAGTATTCCCCGGACTGCTGAGCTGTGTTCTGCTTCGTACAGGCGGGCAGGGAAACTGTTGGAGCAGAAGCAAAAAATGATATTCTGAAAAGATACAGTTTCTGCATTAGACTGCGAATAAGTTTTAGAAAAACAAAGTCAGAGTTTGAATTGGTATACATAAAGAACCTCCGGTATTTTATTCCATCTGTTGAATCAGATCAAGTATTATATCTGCTGAAATTCCATCTGTATCAATGGCATAAGTATAACTTCCATCTGTCCAGACAGCAACCATAATCTTGTCGCCATTTCCTTTCAGTGTGACTACTTTATCAGAAACAATGAGCTGATCCTGATTTTGGTAAAAGTTATAATCACCGCTGATATCTACAGAACCGGGAGCTTTGCGCAGATAAATATCCAGATTCGAATCACGATTTTCATATATTGCCTGGATCATATCATCTTTCACAGCTGATAGTTCAAGAAACGAGAATCCGTCAGGAATGTCAGGAAGCTTCATGGAAAATCCGGCGATTTTTTTTGCCTCATTCATGTTTTCGCATGGTTCAAAAGGATTGGCGATACAGACAGAATCCTCTGAATATTGTGTTGTGGACGCTACAGAATATTTCCAGACTGTAAACGGGATTCTCAGTGTCAATAGGGCCAGAAATATGGCACAGATAATTTTCTTCATAAATTTTTTCTCCATTTCTTTAGTGAGTTTTTGATGTTCTCACTATATACACAATTAAGAAAGGGAAATTGTTGCAGAAAAAAATAAAGAATTCCCGGTGAGATCACTTATTTTCCCTTGCTTGTAAATAAAATCCCTTCATGTTATGATATAAATTAATTGAAAATAATTAGTTTTGTTTGTATAAATGTCATCAAAAAACGATTACAGAAAAGAGGTTATGACATGGAGTTCCAGCATGAACTGGTGATCCCGGATGAGGGGCTGCCATTTAAATTTTTTTTATTTGAGGGAAGTCAGGGAAAGTCACTGACCTTTTATCTGAATGATGAAAAGCATCCACTGAAAGCCGGTGAGCTGATGATCATTAACTCCAATGAGGTCCATTCAATCGACTCACCGGAAGAAAATCATACAGCCGTGCTCCAGATTCCACTGAAACAGTTCGAGGATTATTTTACTGCCCATCGTTTTATACGTTTTGCAGGAAGTGTGTCGGAGATGGATTCAAAACTCTGGCGTCTGGTGCGTGAAATGTATAAATTATACGGAAAACGTGGAATCGGATATGAATTTAAAATCCGTTCTTTCTATTATGATGTGTTGTATCTGTTGGTGAATAATTATCTGCTGGATGAAGCTGAAGAGCAGGAAGTACGCCACAGCCGCCGTCTGGATGCTCTTGCAAGAATTACTTCCTATATGAGAGAACATTATCAGGAAGAACTAAAACTGACAGAAATAGCCAATATGTTTGGCTATTCCGATGCATATTTATCCAGAATGTTTCAGAAATATGCAAATGTCAATTTTAAGACGTATTTACAGGATATCCGGATGACTTATGCATACAGAGAGCTTCTCAATACCGATAAGACGATCAGTCAGATCGCAATGGATAACGGATTTAGCAGCAGCAGGGCATTTACGCGGGAATTCCAGAAACGATACGGAATTCTTCCAAGCGAACTCGGAAGAAACAAATAAATGATATGAAAGAAAAACAGGCGAATCAGAAACGCCTGTTTTTTTTGTGTATTTATCAAATAATTTAAAAAACATACAAAATAGAAAAGTCAAAAAAGTGCACTAAAGAGGACAAAAAATCTGGCGAAATAAAAACTCCTTAATGATATGATGTTTTCAACATGAAAAATGTAAAGGAGGTAACTTCAGGTGAAGATTCAGAATGTAGCAGATGACGCGTTCCGTAGATATGGTAAAGTACTGGAGGGGTATGATTTTACGGAACTCCTGAAGGAAATGAAACATACTCCGGTGCCGGAGGATGTAACTTATGTTCCTTCCGTAGAAGAGATGGAAGCACTGCCGGTTGCAAAAGAACTGCAGAATAAGGGATATGGCGGTCTGCCGATCGAGATTGGATATTGCAACGGACATAATAAAAAATTAAATGGTCTGGAATACCATCGCAGCTCTGAGATCAATGTTGCCGTGACAGATCTGGTACTGCTGATCGGACATCAGCAGGATGTAGAAAAAGATTTTACATATGACACATCTAAAGTAGAAGCATTTCTTGTTCCGGCAGGTACAGCAATCGAAGTATATGCAACAACACTTCATTATGCACCATGCCATGTGAACGAAAGTGGATTCCAGTGTGTGGTTGTTCTTCCAAAAGGAACCAACACAGAACTGACTTTTGAGACTGCTTCCGAGGGAGAGGACAAACTCCTTACCGCTAAGAACAAATGGCTGATCGGTCACGAAGAAGCTGCTATCGAAGGCGCATTCAACGGACTCAAAGGAGAAAATGTGTCATTGTAGGAATATCCCGCGAGGCGTTTTGTCATGAATATGACAAAATCCCGAGACATACAGGGCAAAATGCCATCACCGCAGGTGATATGGAATGCATTTTGACCAGGTGCTGTGAACGAAGTGAACAGCAACGAGAATGTCGGAATCGACTGATCGTGAACGCAAAATAAAAAATACAAATTATCTACTATATAATATGGAGGAATTTTTATTATGAACAATATCCCAGTAGTAAAACTTGGAATCATCGCAGTAAGCCGTGACTGTTTCCCGATCCAGCTCTCTGAAAAGAGACGTGCAGCTATCAAAGCAGCTTATAAGGGAGAACTTTACGAATGTCCTGTAACTGTTGAGAACGAGAAAGACATGGAAAAAGCACTCGAAGATGTAAATAAAGCAGAGTGCAACGCCCTGGTTGTTTTCCTTGGAAACTTCGGACCGGAAACACCGGAAACCCTGATCGCAGAAAGATTTGACGGACCGTGCATGTATGTTGCAGCAGCAGAAGGCGACGGCGACATGATCAACGGCAGAGGTGATGCTTACTGTGGTATGCTGAACTGTTCTTATAACTTAAAGATGCGTCATCTTGAAGCATACATTCCGGAATATCCGGTTGGAACAGCTGATGACATTGCAAAAATGATCGGTGATTTTGTACCGGTTGCACGTGCCGTTATCGGTGTTCGTAACCTTAAGATCATTACATTCGGACCACGTCCGCAGGATTTCTTTGCTTGTAACGCACCAATTAAAGGACTCTATGAACTGGGTGTTGAGATCGAAGAAAACTCCGAGCTTGACCTTCTCGTTGCTTTCAAAGAGCATGAAAACGATCCTCGTATCCCGGAAGTTTGCGCAGATATGGCAAAAGAGATGGGCGAAGGAAGATACTACGAAGACCTCAACGCAAGAATGGCACAGTTCGAGCTTACTCTTCTTGACTGGGCAGAAGCTCACAAAGGAGCAAGAAAATATGTTGCATTTGCTGACAAATGCTGGCCGGCATTCCCGTCACAGTTCGGATTTGAGCCTTGCTATGTAAACAGTCGTCTTGGCTCCAGAGGAATTCCTGTATCCTGTGAAGTTGATATCTACGGAGCACTCAGCGAGTACATCGGACTTTGCATTTCTGATGATGCAGTTACACTGCTTGACATCAACAACTCCGTTCCGCAGTATATCTACGACGAAGATATCAAAGGAAAATATGGCTACAAACTTACAGATACATTCATGGGATTCCATTGCGGAAATACTCCGGAATGCAAGATGTGCGAATCCAGAGCCGTTAAATATCAGCTCATCCAGCACAGACTTCTCGAACCAGCTGGATCTGAACCAGACTTTACAAGAGGAACTCTTGAGGGTGACATCGCTGCTTCTGATATTACATTCTATCGTCTGCAGTGCAACTCCGAAGGTGAACTGGTAGCATACGTTGCAGAAGGTGAAGTTCTCGACGTACCGACAAGATCTTTCGGTGGTATCGGTATCTTCGCTATCAACGAAATGGGAAGATTCTACCGTCACGTACTGATCGAGGGTAACTTCCCGCATCACGGAGCAGTTATGTTCGGACATTACGGAAAACAGTTCTTCGAAGTAGTGAAATTCCTTGGACTGGATGTAAAGAAGATTGGTTACAACCAGCCGGCAGGTGTAAGATACCCAACAGAAAATCCATGGGGTTAGGAGGAAACATGTATTATATTGGCGTTGACCTTGGTACTTCCGCAGTAAAACTTCTTCTGATGGAAGAATCAGGAAAAATCTGTAATATCGTATCAAAAGAATATCCACTGTTCTTCCCACATCCGGGCTGGTCAGAACAGAATCCGGAAGACTGGTTTACCCAGAGCGTTGAGGGAATGAAAGAACTGACAGAAGGAATTGACCGCTCACAGGTAGCAGGAATCGGCTTCGGCGGACAGATGCACGGACTGGTAACACTGGACGAAAATGACAATGTCATCCGCCCGGCAATCCTCTGGAATGATGGACGTTCCCAGAAAGAAACAGAATATCTGAACAACGAGATTGGAAAGGATAAATTATCTCAGTACACAGCAAACATCGCTTTTGCAGGTTTCACGGCACCAAAGATCCTGTGGATGAAGAAAAATGAGTCGGAGAAATTTGCAAAGATTGCAAAGATCATGCTTCCGAAAGACTACCTTGCATACAGACTTTCCGGCTCTTTCTGCACAGATGTTTCTGATGCATCCGGTATGCTGCTTCTCGACGTAAAGAACCGCTGCTGGTCCAAAGAAATGATGGAAATCTGCGACGTGAAAGAAGAACAGCTTCCGAAACTGTACGAGAGCTGGGAAGTTGTCGGAACACTGAAACCAGAAGTTGCCAAAGAACTCGGATTCTCCGCAGACGTCAAAGTTGTAGCAGGAGCAGGCGACAATGCGGCAGCTGCAGTCGGAACAGGAACTGTTGGTGACGGACAGTGCAACATTTCCCTTGGAACTTCCGGAACCATCTTTATCTCCAGCAAAAATTTCGGTGTTGATGAAAACAATGCACTGCATTCCTTCTGCCATGCTGATGGAAGCTATCATCTGATGGGCTGCATGCTGAGCGCAGCATCCTGTAACAAATGGTGGGCAGAAGAAATTCTTCAGACCAAAGATTTCGCAGCAGAGCAGGCACCGATTCAGAAACTCGGTGAAAACAATGTATTCTTCCTTCCGTACCTGATGGGAGAAAGATCACCACACAACAATCCTGATGCAAGAGGCGTATTCTTCGGAATGTCCATGGACAGCACGAGAGCAGATATGACACAGGCTGTTCTTGAAGGTGTAGCATTTGGACTTTGTGATTCCCTGGAAGTTGCACGTAAACTTGGCATCAAAATTGACCGTACCAAGATCTGCGGTGGCGGAGCCAAGAGCCCACTGTGGAAGAAGATCATTGCGAATGTTATGAACCTTAAGGTTGACGTTCTTGACGTAGAAGAAGGTCCGTCCATGGGTGGTGCTATGCTGGCTGCTGTAGGATGTGGAGCATATCCGGATGTTGAGACCATCGGAAAGAAGATGGCTCATGTGGTTGATACCGTTGAGCCGGAAGAAGAACTTGTGGCTAAATATGAGGAACGTTATCAGAAGTTCAAGGAGTTATACCCTGCCTTGAGACCACTCTTTTAGGGTACCAACCCTAATATTAAAAAATGTCAATGAAGATTAACGGGTTCAAGGGAAGTTCTCTTGATATGTTAAAAGTGCACAAATTTTATTTTGATTTCTTTGTGCTTTTGTAAAAAGAAAAGAAAAATTTTGATAAATTCTTGACAAACCCCATCTTTTATGATATTATTTTCTCATCAATCGAAAAGATTTCTGATAACTGGCGGAGTAGTGGAAATCACCACATGGGAATCAGAGATTTGCAGAGCCGACCGTCTGGGCAGTATTTGAGAGTTTCTCAGATACTGCTTTTTTTAACCCGAAGGGACGGGGCGCCCACAATGAAAGGAGAGACAATTATGGGATTCAAAAGTGACATCGAAATTGCACAGGAGTGCGAAATGCTGCCAATCACAAAGATTGCAGAAAAAGCAGGTATTGATGACAAATATCTGGAGCAGTACGGAAAATACAAAGCAAAAATCGACTACAATCTTCTGAAAGAAAGCGACAAAAAAGATGGAAAACTGATCCTCGTAACTGCTATCAACCCGACACCGGCCGGTGAAGGAAAGACTACAACAACCGTAGGTCTTGCAGATGGTATGCAGAAACTTGGAAAGAGTGTTATGGTTGCTCTTCGTGAGCCATCCCTCGGACCTGTATTCGGTGTGAAAGGCGGCGCAGCAGGCGGCGGCTATGCACAGGTAGTTCCGATGGAAGATATCAACCTTCATTTCACCGGTGACTTCCATGCGATTGGCGCAGCAAACAATCTTCTTGCAGCAATGATCGATAACCATATCTTCCAGGGCAACGCACTGAACATCGACCCGAGAAAGATTACCTGGAGAAGATGTGTGGACATGAATGACCGTCAGCTCCGTAATGTAGTAGATGGCCTTGGCGGAAAGACGAACGGTATGCCGCGTGAAGATGGATATGACATCACCGTTGCATCTGAGATCATGGCTGTCCTTTGTCTTGCAAGCGACATTAAAGACCTGAAAGAAAGACTTTCAAAAATCATTATCGGATATACATACGGTAAAGTTGCAGAGCAGAAACCGGTAACAGCAGGTGATCTTCATGCAGAAGGTGCTATGACAGCCCTCCTGAAAGATGCCCTGAAACCGAACCTTGTTCAGACACTGGAACATGTTCCGGCAATCGTTCATGGTGGACCATTTGCAAATATCGCTCATGGATGTAACTCCGTAACCGCTACAAAGATGGCTCTGAAACTTGCTGATTATGCAATTACAGAGGCTGGATTCGGTGCCGACCTTGGTGCTGAGAAATTCCTGGATATTAAATGCCGTATGGCAGACCTGCATCCAAGCGCAGTTGTTATCGTAGCTACTGTACGTGCTCTGAAATACAATGGCGGTGTAGCAAAAGCAGACCTTAATAACGAAAACCTGGAAGCACTGGAAAAAGGTATTCCGAACCTTCTGAAACATGTAAGCAACATCAAGAATGTATACAAACTTCCTTGTGTTGTTGCTA
Organism: bacterium; assembly: GCA_963597235.1. GTDB lineage: Bacteria > Bacillota > Clostridia > Lachnospirales > Lachnospiraceae > Blautia_A. The sequence goes on along the minus strand of CAVBPN010000132.1, from coordinate 11 downwards.
TCAATGCATTC
>CAVBPN010000131.1:757-7269 GCA_963597235.1 bacterium | reverse complement strand
AATTTGTTTACTCAGAAGAAACAATTCCTTGCGACAGCTCAGTTAGAATACCACTATAAAAAGAATCTGTCAACACTTTTTTTGAACTTTTTCTATTTTTTGTGTTATACTTAATAAACAGCCCTGAATCAGGCTTTATAAAAAAACATCTTATACTATAGAAGAAAGAGGTCATTTATCTTGAAATCTTCATCTAATCCTTCAACTGCAAATACAAATGCAGGCAACCCATTAGGCATTGCTCCAACCGGCAGTCTTCTTGCCAAATTTGCAATCCCGGCTATCATCAGCATGCTGGTCAATGCGCTCTATAATATAGTAGACCAGATTTTTATTGGCCAGGGTGTCGGCATGCTCGGAAATGCTGCAACCAACATTGCATTTCCGGTTACAACGATCTCGACTGCTGCCGCTCTTCTCCTGGGAATCGGCGGAGCATCCAACTATAACCTTGAAATGGGAGCCGGTAATGAACGAAAAGCAAGCGAGCTCGCCGGAAGCGCACTCTCAACTTTAGTCATCACGGGAATATCAATTGCCGCAATCATTTTGATCTTCCTGCACCCGCTCCTCGTTTTCTTTGGTGCAACAGATACTGTTATGCCTTATGCAACGGATTATGTAAGCATCATTGCGGTCGGACTTCCGTTCTTTACCCTGTCTGTTGGTGGAAACCATCTGATCAGAGCGGATCGCAGTCCTACTTATTCTATGATGTGTACTCTGACCGGTGCGATTATCAATACGATCCTTGACCCATTGTTTATCTTTGGATTTAAATGGGGAATCAAGGGCGGTGCATGGGCCACTGTAATCGGACAGATCATATCCGCGCTTTTGGTTATGCTCTATTTTACAAAATTCCGTAAGATGTATCTGGACCGCAAAATGCTGAAACCGCAGCTGCATCACTTGAAAGCGATTTTTTCACTTGGACTTGCCTCCGGTATTAATCAGATTGCCATCGCCGCTGTTCAGATCGTGATGAACAATATCCTTCGCTACTATGGAGCATCTTCTGTTTATGGAAGTGATATCCCGATTGCCTGCGTCGGAATTGTATCCAAGGTAAATATGGTCTTCCTGGCAATCTGTATCGGTATCTCCCAGGGTGCTCAGCCAATCTGGGGATTCAACTACGGTGCCAGAAAGTTTGACCGTGTTCGGCAGACATACCGCTATTCAGCCACTACCTGTACGATCATTGCAACGATCTTTTTCCTGTGCTTCCAGCTCTTCCCGCACCAGATTATAGGAATGTTTGGAGGCGGAAGCGATTTATATTTCAAATTTGCAGAAAATTACCTGCGCATCTTTATGCTCCTGACTTTTGCAAATGGTATTCAGCCAATGTCTTCCGGATTTTTTACTTCTATAGGAAAGGCCGGACTTGGTATTATCATGTCCCTGACCAGACAGGTAATTTTCCTGTTGCCGCTGGTTGTCATCTTCCCGATGTTCATGGGAATTGACGGCGTCATGTATGCCGGCCCGATTGCAGATGCTGCCGCATTTGTACTCGCAGTTGTTTTTGCACGAAAAGAACTTAATAAAATAAAAAATGCATAATCAAATAGCTGTATCACAGGTTACTCGCCCGTTGATACAGCTATTATCATTCACAGATATATTCTTCTATTTCAGTAACCCGATTTCCTCTCCGTTCTTTCCATATCATAAGATACAGTTTATAATCCAGGAAATCGCGCGCAATCGTAAATGGTTCTTCTCTTAAGATGTCCGCACAGATTCCCTGACTTTTTAATTCAGTCTGTCGTGCTTTTACTTTTTCCAACGTTTGCTGATACTGCCGTTCCGTATCATCTCCAAAAAATCTTCTTGGATAATCTGCTGACGCCTGCTGCAATCTATCTGTCAGCAGATCCACAATCCTCCAGTGTTTTGTCTGGCGAAGCATAACTGCAAGTCTCTTCGTCAAAAACTTCGCAGGATGCTTTTTATAAAATTCCAGCATTTTTATAAAAGAAACATCTTCGCATTCCTTTGCCAGTTCTTTCATATAAGCAATCGCCTCTTCAGAAGGAATCCATGGATTTTCTCTCGGAACAATGTATTTCTCCGGAACTGCCGGATAACAGCAGTAATTCAATGGCGGAAAGTCCACCAGCACTGCCAGTTTTATTTCTTCTTCTGTACAATACTTTGCTCCCAGATAATCATATTTATCCCGAAGAATCGCCAGTCTGTATTCAAGCTGCCGAAGATATTCATATTCTTTCACCCAGAAATGGCCGGTATATGCATACTCATACAGATGTACCTCAAGATCCAGGTCCTCAAAAAACAAGGTCAGAACCGTATCATCCTGTTTTACAACAAGTACAAATCTTCCATCCTGCCTGGTCATGGATGCCTGCAATTCTCCCTGATAGTCGCTGTGGTACTCCCCTGTCATTCGTGCATTTCGAAAAACAAGAAAGCTCTCGACTGCATCATTCATCAGATACACCAGTGGTATATCCATGCCATCTGTTTTTTCTCCCAATGTCCCGCTTACATCTGTTTTCCCATTTTCCGGAATAAGCAGTTCAAACTGATCCTGTTCCAGCAATTGTGCCAGCTTTTCCAACGTTTCTTCTGTCATTTTTCTCCTAACAATCCCTAATGCTCACTAATTGTTTCTGATTTCACTATAATTCATCAACTGATCTGCCATTTTATATGACTTCCATCCTCATCTTTTTTTACGATCAGCTGATCTTCAATCTCCTGTTTCAGTTCTGATACATGAGAAATAATTCCGATCAGTCTCGAACCTTCTGCCATTTCCTGCAATACTCGAACTGCCTGGTTTCTGGAATGCTCATCAAGTGAGCCAAACCCCTCATCAATAAACATCATGTCCAGATTGATCGCCGCTGAACTCTGCTGGATCTGGTCCGCCATCCCAAGCGCAAGGGACAATGCAGCCATAAAGGATTCTCCACCGGAAAGTGTACGGACTTCCCTTTCTTTTCCGGTTACAGTGGAGTATACCATCAGATCAAGTCCCCGGTTTTTACCCTCACCGGCTTTTTCCAGATCATACATCCGAAGTTCAAACTGCCCCGCAGACATCTCCTGAAAACGTCGGTTCGCCGCATAAAGAATTCGTTCCAGATAATAACGCTGCACATAAGTTTCGAGATCCATACGGGCACCGCTGACATTTCCGGAAGTCATCCGGTACAGTGCATCAATCCGCGTATGCTCTTCCACGATTGCTTTTCTTTCTTCCAGTCGGGAAGAAAGCGTATCAAAGATCTCCCGGTCATCCTTATTATCCGTCCGCAATTGGTTATAAATTTTTTCTTTTTCCAGATATTCCGTTTCTGCAAGTTCTCTCTCTTCTCGAATTTCTTCCAAAACCGGTTTCTGTTCTTCTCCGATCGCGCTCTTCGCAGAATCTTTCTGTGCCTGCGCTGCTACCTTCTTTTCATGATAAGCATTAACAGTTTTCTGAAACTCTTCTGCCGCTTCACGACTGTACATTTCTACAATCTTTTTCCATTCAGATTCTGTCATACGCTTTGCTTCCATTACTTCTATATAAGAAGTTTTTCGGTCTTCCACACGCTTTCTCTGTTCCGGAATCTCCTGCTTATAACGGCCGACCAGCGTTTCTGCCTGTTTCTGCGCATTCGCAGCTTTCCTCGCTTCTTCCAGAATTTTCTGATATGCTTCTTCCGCCTGTTTTTTTCTGTTTTCAGCCTGAAGCAGTGCAGCCTTCGCCTCTTTTTCTGTCTTAAATTCAGCAGTCCCTTTTATGTTTTCCAATGCTGCTTCACTTCCCGCCAGTTTCTCAGCCGCAGCTTTTTCTTTCTCTGTACACTCATCATAAGTGTCCTGCAACTGCTTTTTCTGTCTTTCCATATCCTGAAGTGCTTCACGGATTTCTGCCAGAAGGTGTGCATCTCTGTGTAAATTATTAAGTTCTGCGTCCTCCTGCTGCTTCCAGTTTTCCAGTGAGTCACTCATTTCTGTCACACTCGACTGCTCTGTTATAGAAGAAATACTCCTGTGTAGACGTTCCTGCAGCTTTCGCACACTGGCAATATACGTATCTTTTCGCGTATCATATTCTGATCTGGCCGCCGCTGCGTCTCCTGCAGCTTTTTCCTGCTCTTTACGCAGTTTATCCACATTCGTCTGCATATTTTGCAGTTTTTCTTCGGAGATATCCACAGATTCCACACCTTTTTCCGCCAGATGTGGATGTTCTGTGGAGCCACATACCGGACAGGGTTTTCCCGGCTCTAATTCTGCTGCAAGAAAACCTGCCTGTGCGTTCAGAAAATGCATTCTCACTTCTTCATATTCTGTATTCGCAGCATTATATTCTTCAGTTATTTTCGCATAAATTTCTCGTGTTTTGATCGCATTTTTACGGCACTGCTCTGCCTGATTTCTCATGGTCTGAACATCCACGATCTCCTTTGAAACCGCATCCGCCTCCTGCTTTTTATTCTCTGCGATTACCAGCTTCTTATCCACTTCAGCCAGTTCTTCACTCTGTTTTTTCCACTGCGTTTCCTGCTCTTCCAAAGTTTCCTGCTGTTTTCGCACTTTCTTTGTGTTTTCTGATGCCAGAGCACAGTTTTTCCTGTCTGTTTCTGTCTGTACATGAAGTCTCTTTATCTGATCAAAAAGCTCCAGTGCCTTCTGTACTTTTTCTGATATTTTACTGTAATTCTGCAATTCCCGATCACGAATCAGCTTTTTCTGTTCTTCTGCTTTTTCCGCTGTTTTTCGCGTTTCTTCCAGTATTGGCAGCTGTTTTTCCTGAGATTTCAGCGATTGTTCCAGTTCCACAAACCGCTTCTCTGCATCATCTGAAAGAACACTATTCTCTCTGATCTCATACGCATTTCTGATGTGACCGATCAAGGCTGTCATTTCCACTATTTTTGCTTCATCACCTGCACATTCCTGCAGTTTCTGTTCCGCAGTTTCCAACTGATCAAACCATTTTAAAAGTGCTTCTGCCCGGGTATATATCTCTCTTTTTTTATCTCTGTTTTCAACCGATTTACGGTAATCTTTTTCAGCTTCATGGGTATGTTTTTCTAACCAGTCACACAGGTTTTCCAGTTCTATCAGAAAGTCAGTAAGGCGTGTCAGCTCGCCCTCTTCCAGTTGTTTTTTTAACTGTTTAAAGGGCTCTGATTCATATGTCTCAGGTATACGAACCCTGCTCACTTCACTCTGACACTGTGTTTTCAAAACAGCGATTTCTTTCTCTTTTGCACGCTTCCGATTTCCAAGTTCTGTCACAATATCCTGATACATTTCCGTGTTAAAAAGTTTCCGAAAAATCACTTTTTTGTCATCCGATTTTGCACGGAGAAGATCCATAAATTCGCCCTGCGCGATCATTGCAACCTGCATAAACTGACTCTTAGTAAGTCCTACGATCTCCTGCAGTTTACGATCCGTTTCTTTCGCTGGATACTCCATTCCATCCGGCATGATAAGGCTTACCGAGCCAGTAATTTCACGCTGTTTTCCTTTCCCCACACCCCTGGTGATCGTCTTGAGATGACGCGGTACGCGACGCACAGTATAAACTTCCCGTTCCTCGCCCTGTCCTTCTGCAAAGACCAGTTCTACCGCCGGCTCACAGCCAAAATCTACGTACTGACTCTGCAGAACAATGCCGTCTTTTTTGTTTGTCGATGAACTAGCTTCCCCGTATAAAGCAAAGACGATTGCATCAAAAATCGTAGTCTTCCCCGCTCCGGTATCCCCTGTAATGAGAAAAAGATTCTGGTTTACTTTTTCAAAATCGATCACCGTTTCTTTACCATATGAACCAAATGCCTGCATTTTTAATCGTAAAGGTTTCATGCTATTTCACCCCCTGAACCGTATGGAGTACATCCTGCAGGATCGTCTTTTCTTCTTCGTCCAGATTCTTCAGAAAAGAACAGCATAGTTCATACGGATCCAGTAATTCTTCCGTCTGTAACGTTCTGGTATAATCCGCTTTCCGCTGATTTTCTCTTCGGATCTCCAGCAGATTCGGAAATGCCAGCCGAATACGCTCCTGCATATCAATCACATCAAGATCTGCTTTATCTGTCAGGATCACCGTCACATAATCCTTACAGGATTCTTTCAAAACTTCCTCCAGATTTCCTTTTACAACCTTTACCTGACGCAACGGCTCAAGCGGTAAAACAGTTGTTTTGACTTCTCCTTTTTCACCCATTTCTACCATGATAATGCCTTTTTGCTGCTGCGCCTCACTCACAGAGCAGGCAAGTGGTGTTCCACAATAACGATAAAATTCATTTCCGACTTTCATCGGTTTATGAATATGACCCAGTGCTGCATAATCAAATTTTTCAAGCACATCCGCCGATACTTCATCGATATTTCCGACTGTACGCATCTCAGAATCCATACGCTCTACATCCTCTGCACGTTTCCCCACCGGCAGATAAAACTGATGACTGACCAGAATATTTCTTTCTTCAGAATTGATTTTTTCTCTCTCAATCAGTTTATGG
>CAVBPN010000131.1:0-747 GCA_963597235.1 bacterium | reverse complement strand
GAATTAATTCTTTCACGTCCGACAAGACGATGAAGCGTTTCATTATAAGAAAGGTTATTTCCATTCTCATCCACTCCCACAACCTGTTTCACCATAGATGGTTTTACAAACGGAAGCAGGTAAAAATTCACATTTCCATATGTATCATGCAGAACTACTTTTTCTATATATTCCACCTCTGTTCTCGGTGGCTGACCGATCATATATACCTTCTGTCTGGACAAAACATTTCGGAAGCAGTTTACTCTCGGCGCACTGTCATGGTTTCCACTGATCATCATGATCACAGCCTCCGGGATAGATTTCGTCAAACCCTCAAGAAAATGGTCAAATACTTCGACCGCCTCCGCAGACGGAACCGCCTTATCATAGATATCCCCCGCGATCACAACAGCATCCGGCTTTTCCCTACCTGCCGCCTCAACAATTCTGCTCAAAATATATTCCTGATCTTCCCGCAGATCACGGTTCATTAATTTCAGTCCGATATGTAAATCTGATAAATGAAAAAATTTCATAAAACACGTTCCTCTCCGGCAATATTTTCTGCCTCTGTTTACATCATAACATCTCGGTCGTTTGTCTGCATCTTTTTCTTTCGATATCTGATACTATAGTTGAATTTGAAATAGCTTCTGTAGAACAACACGTGCCGGTGAATATCTAAATTCACCGGCACGTGTTGTTTATAAGTAGTTGTATTTAATTGCTAAACAATTTCTAATTCCAGAGTTTTTCCCACTGTCA
>CAVBPN010000130.1:363-6586 GCA_963597235.1 bacterium | reverse complement strand
TTTACGGACAACCACATATTTATTATCGCGGAAAGATACATAAGTATCCTCATCTTCCTGAACCTGGAGATAATAAGGCTCCCAGTCTGCTTCTTTATCTTTTTCATAGACATCCACCAGCGGGTTATTTGGTGTCCACCAGAGTCCGAAAAACGCGCCGCATTTTCTATTTACCACCAGGTCTCTGAGATTATTCTGTGCACGGAGTGCAAAATTCTGGTCAATGATTCCACGTGCATACAATTTATGCAGATAACTGAGTGCATTTTTTGTTTCCTGCGTCACAGATCCATAAACAATATCGCCTTTTTTATTTATCCATCTCTGCGGGCTGGCATGAAACTTATCAAATACGGGGTCTACGGAATAACTGGAACTGGTGCTTCCAACCAGATCTGTATCACAGACAAGACCTACCGGGTCTTCCCCTTCCGAAGCTCCCATTCCATTTTCTGTAAAAGCTTTTATGATATCAAACGCATCGTCCAGCGTCTTCGGTTCCTCAAGACCAAGCTCATCCATCCAGTCTTTTCTAAGCCATAAAAGTCTCGGTCCATGGTCCGTAACTGTTTCCGGAATCGCCATCAGCTTTCCGTCAAACCGTCCCGCATCCAGAAGATCACCGCCATAGCTTTCAAACATCTCTTTTATCCGGGGAGTCGTACAGTTTTCATAAACATCACTCAAATCTTCTACAAGATCATTTTCCACCAGTTCTTTCAGCGTTTCGCGGTCCGAAACCACCAGCACATCCGGCAGGGTCTGATCTTTCACAAGAATATTGACAAACTCATCGTAACGGTCTTCTCTTTCCATATACACATTATCATTCTGAATATTCAGCATCTTACGGAGATATCTGGTATAAGCATTATCCTCATACGTATCTCCTTCCGGAAGATTCGAATTATTTGCTCCGCTCATCTGCCCCAGTGTATACGTCACAAGTTCCGGATATGCTTCATATGGACCCTCTGCTGCTTTCTCCCATTCTTCTGATGAAACTGCTGTTTCTTTCTGCTGTGTATTTTCTGTTTCTTTTCCTTCCGAAACAGCTGCCGAACTTCCACATCCGCCTATCACAAAAGAGCAGGAAAGTATCAGTGCCAGTATTCGTTTACTCTTCATGATTTCTTCCCTCCTTCGGGAATTTCATAATGACCGTTGTACCTTCATCCGGCGAACTGAAAATACGGATTCCATAATTTTCTCCATAAAGAAGACGGATACGATCATTTACATTCTTAAGTCCATATCCTTTTGCCTGATATGTCACAAGCGTTTCTGCTTTTTCCTGTTCCATACCCATTCCATTATCACGGACAGTGATCTCCACATCATCACCGTTTCCCTGAAAGGACAGAAAAATCTTCTTATCACCCTCTTCTTTTTCGTCAAGACCATGTTCGATTGCATTTTCTACTACCGGCTGCAAAAGAAGTTTCGGCATTTTTTCATTTTTGATCGTCGGATCGATGTCCCAGTCTACCGTAAAGTTATTATCATGCATCGTAAGCTGGATTTCCAGATATGCCTGCATATTCTGAATACAGTTTTCCACTGTCACCACATCTTCTCCTTTACTCAAGGCTGTCCGGTAAAAAGTAGAAAGTGCCAGTGTTACTTTACTGATTTCCATCTGATTACTGCGAATTGCCATCCAGTTCATCATCGACAAAGTATTATAGAGAAAATGCGGATTGATCTGTGCCTGCAGTGCTTTCAGCTCATACTCCTTCAGTGCGATCTTATTGACATACACTTCATCGATCAGACGATTGATCTCATCCATCATATTATGAAAACTGTTGACAAGAATACCGACTTCATCTTCTGAATCACTGCTGACAGTAACCTCACGACTTCCATGATTGACCTGATCCATATTTCTCGTCAGTTCTTCAATCTTTCTGGTAAAGATTCTTGAGAACGACAGTCCCAGGAACAGAATGATCAGTCCACAAGCAAGGATCAGCGGGATTTCTTCCAGCAGTAATCTGCGCACAGAACCTGAAATGGCATCCTGGCTCTTATAGAAGTAAAATACCCAGTCATTTTCTTCGCTCTCTGTCTTTGTGTATGCACAGGACTGACTGATCTTCTGAATCATGGAATCAGCCTTTTCGTCTTTATCAAATTTCAGATTTGTCAGACCGGTTTTGCTATAAAGGACATTCCCGTTTTTATCTGCTATGATTCCACCATTTTCGTCTGTGAGGATATTTGTCAGTGGCTGAAAAATCTTATCGTAATCCAGAGAAATACATAAAACTGCATCCAGCTTCTGATTACTGTAGATCTGGCGGACAGCCGCAACTTCCTTACGGTCCTGATCAACTTTCCACTGAATCCTTACATCGTCTTTCAGGCCTTCACTCCACCACTCTTCCTGCATTTTATCGAGCGGAACAAGTGTATACTCATGCTCCACCTGGATACTGTCTGCAAAAAACTGAATTCTGTTGATCGCATCATGATAAGATTTTGGCACAGACAAGAGCGGATCCGCAATCTCGGTATACTTCTCATATGCTGTATAATTATCAATATTTTTTTCTTTTATGATTTCTTCAATATCCGGCGAATACGTCAGATAATTCAGAAGGCTCGCATAAACCGCAGTCTGACTGTCGATACTCTCCTTCGTCTGTTCCATGATGGACTGCATGTCTTCCAGTTCGCTGCTCCTGACCATGGTACTCTGCCGGCTGTGACTGTAAAGTGCAAGCACTGTCATCGGCACCAGACTGGTAACTACCAGAAGGATCGTCAGTTTATGACGGTATTTCATGTTTTTGAATATCTTACGAAGTCTGTTCATCCTCTCCGGTTCCTTTCCTGTATGATTCCGGACTGCTTCCGTAATATTCCCGGAAACTCCTGCAGAAATAAGAAACATTTGCAAAACCTACACGTTCACTGATCTGCGCCACCTTCATATTTGTGCTGCACAGAAGCTCTTTTGCTTTTTCCATACGAAATACACGGATATAACGGTTCAGATTCATACCAGTCTCTTTCTTGAAAATAAAGCTGAGATATCCGGAAGACAGATATACTTTCTCTGCAAGCATCTCAAGATTCAAATCTTCCTCATAATGCTGATAGATATAATTCTTGACTGCAGCCACCTCATTTCTGGAACTGCTCATGCTTCGTTCCAGGAAAGCTTCATATTCTTTAATATTGTCCTCGGTCACATCAAGGATCTCCATGATATTTTTACAATTATACAAGCGTTCTATCTCATGCTCCAGACGACGTTCCCCGGAAAACTGATTTTCCTGAGACAGCTCCTGAATGACATTGGAAAAAACAAATTTGATATACATGGCTGAGTATTGTGTATTGTCATGATATTTTTCTTTCAGGCATGCGAAATGTTTTCTCAGCTGGTCGGTATCTTTTCGGATAATGTCCTCAGAGATCATCTGCATGATCTGGGAATCCTGAATTTCACCTACGGATAATTTCAGAACATCATCTTCATTGGAAAATACATGTTTTTCCGGATGATAAAATTTTTCTTCCATCTGCCGCTCCAGCTGTTCCAGGACTTCCGGCAGACATTCACAACCTTCAAATTTACGGCTGACCGCCAGGTAAAAACTATTCCTGTAATTTCTTTTCATAAAGTTATACAGGTTATTTGCAACAAGCTGATAATCGCAGTACACATCCTGGAATAAAAGCAATGACTGCCTTGCATTCAAATTCAGATAAAAGCAGACTCTTCGAAGTTCTTTCTGAATCTCACTTTCCAGAGTCTCCTCCGCCGTATCAAAAAAGGCCACATCTGATTCGATCAGGATCGCACAGTGCCAGCTGTTCCATTTATCCAGATCAATGAGTTCACCGGCTTTTTGCAGAATCTCTTTTTTACCTGAATAGAGATAGCTCTGGAGAAAATACTGCTGCAGAAAATTTTTCTCCTTGATCTCGCGGCTTTCTTTTTTCTTTCTGCTCTCAATCTCTTTTTCTGCTTTCTGGATCACTTTATGAAAATCGTCCGGATTTACCGGTTTCAGGATATATTCTGTCACTCCGTAACGAATTGCTTCCTGTGCAAAGGTAAAATCACTGTAGCCGCTGAAGATTATGATCTGCAGTGTCGGATTCTCTTCTTTCGCACGTCTGGAAAGTTCCAGTCCATTCATATGCGGCATTTTTATGTCCGTCAGCACAAGATGAATTTCTTCGCTCCGGATAATCTGCAATGCCTGTTTTCCGTTAGCCGCCTCAAATATCTTTCTCTCTCCTTCTTCTCTCGAAAGCAGATATTTCAGTCCTTCGCGCTCTATTTTTTCATCATCTACGATAAGAACGTTTGTCATAGAAATCTCCTTGTTTATTTTATTTAATAGATTCAGTATAGCACGAAGTCCCCGGAAAGAATATCTGCCCGGAGACTTTTTATATGAGAGTTTGTAAGATCGGAATCAGCCTTTTACAGCACCGGCTACAACACCTTCGATAATATATTTCTGACATACCAGATATACGATGATGATCGGAATAATGTCGATCATGATACTTGCCATCATCGGTCCCATCTGTACATGTCCGTAGCTTCCACGGAAGTACTGAACTGCCATCGGAATCGTACGATATTTCTTAATATCCAGAACCAGAGTCGGCAGAAGGTAATCGTTCCATACCCACATCAGTTCCAGGATTGCGGTGGAAATGATGGTTGGTTTCAGAATCGGGATCAGCACTTTAAAGTATACCTGCAGAGGACTGCATCCATCGATCAGAGCTGCCTCTTCAATCTCAAGCGGAATACCTTTTACAAATCCAGTGAACATGAATACCGCAAGACCTGCACCAAATCCAAGATAGATAATGCAGATGTTGTATGGATTGTTGAGTTTCAGTGTATCGGCTGTTTTTGCCAGTGTAAACATAACCATCTGGAACGGAACTACCATACTGAATACACAGAGATAGTAAAAAATCTTGGACAGTTTACCATTTACACGGACGATATACCAGGCTGCCATAGAGCAGCACAGCATAATGAGCACAACTGACATTACAGAAATTACAAGGCTGTACCAGAAAGATTTCAGGAAATCCATCTGTGTAACACTTGCTACAAAGTTTGCAATACCATTCCATGTTTCACTTGTAGGAAGGCTGAACACTCCTGATGTTGTGATCGCTGCTTCTTTTTTCAGTGAGTTGATCAGGATCAGTACGATCGGATACATCCAGAGGACACAGATAATTGTCAGTATGATAGTCGCAACAGGATTTTTTTTCTTATTTTCCATTACTGCTGTACCTCCTTAGATGATGTTGCACGAAGCTGGATCAGGGCAATGACTACAACCAAAACAAAGAATACAACGGCTTTTGCCTGTCCGATACCTTTCCACTGAGGTCCGCTTCTTGCATAGAATGTATCGTAAATATTTAATGCCAGTAACTGAGACTGTTTTCCAGGATCACCGCCGGTCAGCGAGAGGTTCTGGTCGAACATCTTAAAGCCGTTTGTCAGTGTCAGGAATGTACAGATCGTAACAGATGGCATGATCATCGGAATCTTGATCTTAAACAGAATCTGTCTGTTTGTCGCACCATCGATCTGAGCTGCTTCGATCAGATCAGGCGATACATTATTCAGACCTGCGATGTAAATGATCATCATATATCCAATCTGCTGCCACATCAGAAGGATCAGCATACCGATAAATCCATTTCTTGCAGAGAGTGAAAGCAGTGGCTGTCCCCATTTAGAGAGCAGACCGTTTAAGAGTGTCTGCCAGATATATCCGAGTACGATACCACCGATCAGGTTTGGCATAAAGAATACAGTACGGAAAGCGTTTGTTCCTTTGTATCCTTTTGTCAGTGCCAGTGCAATAAGGAATGCCAGTACGTTGATCAGAATACTGGATAAAAATGCAAATACAACAGTCAGCCAGAAGGAATGGCTGAAAGTATTATCCAGCAGGATCTTTGAATAGTTTGAAAAGCCTACAAATGTTACATCCTGTACTGTAGTGAATTTACAGAATGAAAGATAGATGCCCCAGATAAAAGGCCAAAGAAAACCGATTACGAATGCCGCAAAGGTTGGCAGTACAAATATCGGCCACCACTTTTTGATCGTTCTTCCTACCATGATGAATCTCCTCTTCCCTTTTCCGCAAAAAATATATTTTCTTCTGCGGTTTATGACTGACAGAAGGAGGCAAGAAACTCTGCCTCCTCCTGC
>CAVBPN010000130.1:0-353 GCA_963597235.1 bacterium | reverse complement strand
CAGAAAGAGCTTTTTCTGTAGCCCATCCGTCAACGAATGCACTTACAACGTCATCCCAGGAACCTGTTCCAGCTGCGTATGCAGTAAGAGCAGTACCAACACCGTTTTTCCACTCTTCAGATGGCATTGTTGTGAAGTTCCATGATACAGGTGTAAGACCAGCTTCTGTGTACTCAGCATCCTGTTTTACAAATACGTTTGTAGGAGCTTCTGCTGTTTTGAAAGGAATTGTGAATCCCATATCTTCTGCCATTGCTTTTGTTCCGGCTTCAGATGTTACACACCAGTTCATGAAGTCCAGAGTTGCCTGAACGTCTTCGTCAGAAGCATTTTTATTTACACACCAGTAGTTC
>CAVBPN010000129.1:88024-92911 GCA_963597235.1 bacterium | reverse complement strand
AGATGCAATCGTTTACTTTTTGGAAGAAAGACTGAAAATTCCATATCAGGTGATTCGCACGACTTTTGATGTAACTGCAGTTCTGACGGGATTTTTGCTTGGAGGTACTGTTGGATGGGGAACGCTTATATGCGCACTGTCGACAGGAACATTGGTAAAGAAACTTGTTTTGGTACAGAAGAATGTATTTAAATACAGAAAAATTGCTGTAAAAGGCTAAAAAACATAAGAACAAAAGGAGGAAAAATTATGGCAACACCACACATCGAAGCAAGAAGCGGAGAAATCGCATCTACAGTGATTATGCCGGGAGATCCGCTTCGCGCAAAATTTATTGCAGAGACATATCTGGAAAATCCGAAACTGGTAAATCAGGTCAGAGGTATCCTTGCATATACAGGAACCTACAAAGGGCATAATGTAACAGTCATGGCGAGTGGAATGGGAATGCCATCCATCGGAATTTACTCTTATGAATTATTTACACAGTATGATGTGGAAAAAATCATCAGAGTAGGTTCAGCAGGTGCATACTCAGACAGATTAAAGCTGATGGATGTTGTTCTGGCGAAAAGTGTATGGAGTGAAAGCAGCTTTGCAAAAACACAGAATGGTTTTACCGGTGATACGCTGTATCCGGATAAAGGACTGAATGCGGAAATCATAGAAAGTGCCGAAAGAAATCAGATTCCGTTAAAGCTGGTCAAAGTACATTCCTGCGACGTATTTTACTGTGCGCCAAATATGAAAGGATATAAAGAAATCCATGCGGAACAAGGATGTGAATGCATTGATATGGAGAGTTTTGCACTGTTTCATAACGCAAATGTATGCGGAAAATAGGCAGCATGCCTTTTGACGATATCAGATTCATTTGTGACTGAAGAGAAACTTTCATCTGCAGATCGACAGACTGCTTTTGGAAATATGATTCAGATTGCATTGGAAAGCTGCTGCAAATAAAGGAGGATAACGGTAATGTATAAAAGAATATTTGTGATAGTGTTGGATTCCTGTGGAATCGGGGCTATGAAAGACTCGGCAGAATATGGAGATAATGGAGTAGATACATTAGGACATATTGATGATCATATGCCGGAATTTTATATTCCGAACCTTATGTCACTTGGAATTGACAGACTGCATGCATTGAAGCATGCAGATAAAGTTGAAAATGTAATGGGTTATCGTGCAAGACTGAATGAGACCAGTATCGGAAAAGACACGATGACAGGTCATTGGGAAATGATGGGGCTTCATGTGAAAAAGCCATTTCAGACATTTACTGAGACGGGATTTCCGGATGACTTAATTAAAGAATTGAAAAAGCGCACCGGTCATAAGATTATTGGAAATAAATCTGCCAGTGGAACAGAAATTTTAGAGGAACTGGCAGAGGAGGAGATTGCGACAGGTCATATGATTGTTTATACATCAGCGGATTCTGTACTTCAGATTTGCGGAAATGAAGAAACGTTTGGACTGGATGAACTTTACAGATGCTGTGCAATCGCGAGGGAACTGACACTGAAAGATGAGTGGAAAGTAGGAAGAGTCATTGCAAGGCCATATATCGGAAAGAAAAAGGGAGAGTTTGTACGTACGTCGAACAGACATGATTATGCACTGAAACCGTATGGTAAAACTGCGTTAAATGCATTGAAAGAAGCGGGGCTGGACGTAATTGGTGTTGGAAAGATCAATGATATTTTTGACGGGGAAGGAATCACCGAGACACACAAATCTAAGAGCAGTGTTCATGGAATGGAACAGACAATTCAGCTTCAGAATCAGGATTTCAGAGGATTATGTTTTACAAATCTTGTAGATTTTGATGCACTCTGGGGCCATAGAAGAAATCCGGTGGGATACGGAGAAGAACTGGAAAGATTTGATGTTAAGCTGGGTGAATTTCTGAAAAATATGAAGTTGGATGATTTGCTTATGATCACAGCTGATCATGGGAATGATCCAACCTATACAGGAACAGACCATACAAGAGAAAGGGTACCGCTTTTAATGTATTCTCCATCCATGCAGGAGGAAAAGACACTGGAAGATCAGGATACATTTGCTGTGATAGGCGCAACGATTGCAGATAATTTTGGCGTAGAAATGCCGGAAGATACGATTGGACATACATTGTTGGGGGAATTGAAGTAAAAAATAAACCGTCGGTTCTTGTTTAGAAGATCTGGCGGTTTATTTTACTTTTTAAATATTAAACAATTTTTATCTGAATTATATTAACGGAATGCGCTGGAAAGATTAAGGAGGCATGAGACTTCCAATCAGACCATTCTCCATATTTAATATAAACTTCCTGTCGGTCAATGTCATTATAACTGTCAGGAGAATTGCCGTCTAACGTAAAGATGCGAAAAACATCACAGGTTATAGTGTCAGAAATATTGAGTGTGACCTCCAGGGTCTGGTCAGGAGCCTTGTTTACAACAGAGATACAAATCTGTTTCTTTTCCTCAGAAAAAGTGGTCAGGATATCACTCTGTGGAAGAAGTACGGTTCCGCCATCTTTTTTACGGAAAGAATAAAGAGGAATATCCGTTTGCACAGTGTTTATAACTTCTCTGCCCATTTCATTTACATAAAGATCAAAAACATAATAGGTACTGCGTAAAACAATTCCCTGATCATATGTATAGATGCATCTTCTTGTATTGACGGTTGGTGCAAGATTTGCCATTTTTATAATATCATTATTGCGGTTACAGGTATTAAGAAAACAAGCAGAAAAAACTGCATCAGCCATAGTATAGCTGGAATTGTTTCCGTATAGGCAATAGATGCTTCATAATCTGCAAGATTATTTGTGATCTGAATTTCATCCCAATATTTATGAAAACTGATCAGGCTCAGGTAATTTCCTGCTTTTTTCAGTAATGCAGTATTCCATTCCATATCATCAAGAGCTGCTGCCGAAAGACATATAGATGGATCTACACTTTTCATCGGATAAAGGATGATTTGGGGCAAATATACCACTGTAAATCTGACGATGAAAATGTTCTAGAAAATGTCCATATATCATGGAGTCTGTAATTCCTTTTTTTCTCGTATATCAATGTCTATTTTCATGTTCATCCCCCAGTTCCATAAGATACTTACCAATTTCATAACTTAATTTTAAAGCTGTTGGAAGTACTACATCGGGAAGTCGTTCTGAGAAGCGACTTATTTCATAAGAAAAATAATTCTGATAATTCATTGTATTTAAAGTATGGACAATGTTTTCCCATTTGAGATCTCCGAATAATGGATGCACATGCATTAAAGAGGTGTCTGTTTTACTGTAAGTATCTGAAACATGTGTAGCTTTCAGCATATTTCCGATAGCACACAATTCTTTTGGCTGGTCAGCATCCATAATGACTCCATGCTCAAAGTCCCAACAGATTCCGATGCGATCATCTTTAAAAGAACTTACCAGGTCAGTTAACTCTTCCGATGTTGAACAGTATTTTATATGACTTAAGTCGGAATTGAACATATTTTCAACTGCCAGTTCCATATTTTGATTAAGAGTATATTCTAAAAGAGGTTTTATATATTCGATATTCTTCTGTCTGGAGCTTTCGAACTTTTTTACAGTGTGCCAGTCTGTGTCAGGATGAATGACACAAGTTTTCACACCCATAATACGACAACATTCAATGGAGCACCGGGTAAGAGACTCGTGAAAGTTACGCTCTTCATCCGTCATAAGAGGATCGAGAAAAGAATAAGTATATGCATGTCCCTGACCAATCTGCACATTGAGCTTACAGGAGTATTCTGCGATATGTTCAGCCCAGGACCTCCAATTTTCTGACAGAAATGGACTGTTACAGCTAGGGCGGCTCCAGTCCCAGAAGTTAATATCGAAAAAGCAGAATCCAGCTTGACTTAAGAGCTCTAGTGATTTTTCTACGGATAATTGTCTTCCATCAGGTCTGTAACTGGCAAGAACACAGGATGTTGCAAGTTTCATTGATATGCCTCCTCCGGCCAAAATTTTTTCAGTGCTTCTAATACACCAGAAGAGTCCGGCGCACTACATATGTAATCAGCGGATTCTTTTACACTTTTTACTGCATTTCCTACTGCGATACCTAATCCGCATTCTGTAAGCATTTCCAGATCATTATCTGAATCTCCAAAAGCAATAATCTGGGCCATGTCAAGATGGAGCTTTTTAGATAGTTCTTGAATGCCGGAGGCTTTGTTGACTCCCTTTGGCATTACTTCAACGCAGTATTCATCATATCGAAGAATTTGCATATGATCCTGCATTTTTAACAGGATATTGTAAACGATATCAGCTTTTCCAGCACTACCATTTTTAAATCCTTCATAATCGAAGAACAATATTTTGTTAAATTTTGTATTTTCCCAGCCAAGTGTAGCAAAATCGTATTCAGAATGGAACCAGCCATAATCTTTTTCATGATGCACAATATAGTCGTTTTTTCGAAATGTATATTCGTGATACCCGATTCCCATCAAAATACTTAGTCCTATTTCGTCGCCTTTTAAAATTGCTTCCTTTAATTCAGAGGCATTAAGAAAACTGTTAAAAATTTCTTTTTTCCCCTGCATAATGAGTGCTCCATTATAAGCTATTACAGGAAGATTAATGTGAAATAGTTTTTCCATAGGTTCTAATTGTTCAGGACTTCTTCCGGAAGCAATGGTAAAAGGAATCTTTTTTTGAATAATAAGAGAGACGAGAGAATCGAACTCATGGGAAAAGGCTTTACTTCCCTCGGCAACCAGAGTCCCATCTACATCACTAACTGCCAGTTTTAATTCCAATATTTTTTCCTCCAATCATAAGTTGATAAATTTATTGTAATAAAACCAGAAAATAGAATCTTTTTGATTTACGGG
>CAVBPN010000129.1:20558-88014 GCA_963597235.1 bacterium | reverse complement strand
GTTTCCGTTTTTCTACCGAAATATAAAAAAATGATACTTTTTTTGAGATGATTTTACAAAAAAAGTATCATTTTTTAATTGAGTTTTAACATTTTTCAATTATTTGTGTTCGTTTTTTAATTGATATTGTTTTGGAGTAATGCTATAACATTTCTGAAATTGACTAATAAAATAAGATAGATTATCATAACCAACTTCTGCTGCAATGTTGCCAATAGTATCTTCTGATGTGCGAAGTAGTTTTTTTGCTTCCTCCAGACGTATTTCCATAATG
Source organism: bacterium (assembly GCA_963597235.1). Lineage (GTDB taxonomy): Bacteria > Bacillota > Clostridia > Lachnospirales > Lachnospiraceae > Blautia_A. The sequence continues at coordinate 87,740 of CAVBPN010000129.1, read as the reverse complement.
TATTTTTTTAAAGTAATACCGGTAATTTGTTTAAATATTTTAGTAATGTAATCGGGACTGAGGTAAACAAGTTCAGCAAGTTGATTGATAGTAATGTGTTCTCCAAGATGGCTGTGTATATATTCTTTGATGATTTCCACAGTCTGTTCTTTGGGATTACTTATTTCAGAAAATCTTTTTTGAGTAATATAGTCAGTACATCTCTGCACCCAAAGGCACATTGCATCTATAGAGTAAGGTGCCGCTTTGTAAAGTTTAAAGATTTCTGGGTTATCGTAAAGCTTATGTGCACTTAATCCCTTTTTTTCCATGTAGGAAAAGAACAGTTGCAACATATCCTGCTGAAAGATTCGGAATTTTTCAGCATTTAGATGATTCTGCTTTGTAAAAGCCAGCAAAAATGACCGGACTTCAGCTACAAGGTTTAAGGGTTCAGGAGTATATAGGATGTCTTCCCATATTTTGGGAACTACAATTTCTGCTGACATTTTTACAGCCTGTTGTTTTAAACGTATAATTCGTTTTTGCTTTAGCACATCATCCCGGCTGTAGATAAAAAGTTCATTATAAACTTTTGGAAGCTGTTCGCAGAAAACAGGTTCACTGATATAGCATAAAGCTTCTGCTTTCAGTTCATCTTTACAGCATTGAATAAAATCCTTACATTTGGTTTGTACTGTTTCGAATTCTTCATGGAGCAGTACAAGGATTACACGATTGTAGATCACAATAATGCGAGTTTTATTTTGCGGTGTGCCAAGAATAGAACGAGCAAGATTTTGAATTGCATTCTGGCAGAAATCTTCACCCCATGAGCTCCACATTTCGTCTTCATTTTTTAAACTTACCATAATCATCTGATAAGAAGCATCCTTATCCAGACTGGCATTGAAGCGCATTGCGGTTTCTTCTAATTCTTCAGGATTACCGGTAAGACGGTTGAGACATAAATTTTTCCAAAAAAGTTCCTGAAGCAATTCATTGTTTTCTGATTGATATTTTGTGTTTTGCAAAGCACGTTCCATATCTTTTCGCATAGATGCTTTTTTGTTATATAGGGATAAAATTGTTTCTAGCTCTTTTTCGGAAGCAGGTTTTTCCAGATAATCAAGGACATTTAAATGTAAAAGATGATGAAAACTTTCCTTTTTCAGTTCTTTAGCAGTGACAATAAACTCTGTCCATGGATGGCTGTCTTTATACTGTGTTAGCCAGAGACCATTATCAGATTCAAATATGTCTAAGCTGCATATAAACAGATCAGGGGAAAGTTCGTATATGAGCTGATTTGCCTTTTCAAAACTGTATGCGGTGTTTACCTGCTGAAATCCATAATCATTCCAGGATATAAGAGTTTTTAGATATCTGGCGTCAGTAATTTCTGTGTCGGCAATTAATAATACCATAATATATTATGTCCCCTTCCTTTTTTTATTTGAAAAGTAGCATAATTACAGCTTTGTTTCAAGCACTTTTCGGAAATATGACGTATTGGTGATTGTATTTGGAAAAAGATAACGGAAAAATGATATTTTTTGCAAGAAATATGATTATTTATCATGAAAAAAACAGAGAAGAAAGAAAAACATTTATTATGAAATAGAAAATGGCATATTTTGTGTTATTATTTTGCGGAAAATTCAAAAAAATTTTCTTCTTTTTTTAGTATAATTCAAATTACAAGAAAGCAAAAACTATATGTAGAAGGGAGACAGATTCAAATGAGAAAAAGACTGCCGAAGCTGGTTTTGTGTGATGTGGATGGGACACTGATTGACAGAACCGAAGATATCACTCCGGCATTTGCAGAATTGAAAAAACTAATAGCAGAAAAACAGATTCCATTCTCGATCGCTTCAGGACGGAGTATGGATACACTAAAAAAATTTGCTGATGTGTTAGAAATTACAGAACCTATTATTATCAATAATGGGGCGGGTGCACGACAAAATGGAGAAAGTCTGTGGGATGATTTGTTTCCTGCAATGCTTGTAAAAGAGGCTGTAAAAAAAGCAGATGCTATGGATATGGCGATTTTTATGGGATATGGGGATTATGAATTGGTATATCGGCATAATGCTTATGTGCAGTATGATATTGATCATTTTGGAAGATATAATCATTTTCATATTCCACTTGAGAGCGAGTGGGAAAAGCTGCAGTTTGAGAGAGTTATGCTGACAGATCCGCAGAAGCCTGGAAGGGTAGAAGAACTTATTCCATATTTAGAAAAATACAGGGATCAATTGGAAATCATTCAATATGACAGTCGCCATATAGATGTCATGAAAAAAGGTGTATCCAAGGCTTTGGGAATTGAAAGAGTGTCACGTCTTATGGGGATTGATGCAAAAGATATTATGGTAATTGGAGATTCGGTGAATGATATAGAAATGGTGGAAGCAGCAGGAACAGGAGTTGCTGTAGGTAATGCAAAGCCGGAACTGAAAGAGATTGCGGATTATGTCTGCCAGCAGAACAATACCTTAGGAGTAATAGAGGCCTTGACACATTATTATCAAGAAGACGAAGAGGTATAACAAATGGGGCAGAAAAAGATATTAAAAAAGGCAAAGCCGTATTTGTGGCTTTTACCAAGCTTTATTATATTTTCTATTTTTACATTTTATCCGTTTATTCAGACTGTTTATAAAAGCTTTTTTATTATCAATCGCTTAGGAAAGATACAGAGTTTTGTAGGTCTGGAAAATTATATAAGAGTACTGACAGATCCAGATTTTCTTCTTGCAATAAAAAATACGGTTCTTTTCACTTTGCTGACAGTACCGATTTCTAAAGTTTTTGGATTTTTGCTTGCTCTTCTGGCAAATAAGAGAAGAAAATTCTCAGCAATCTATGAAACAGCATTTGCAATGCCGATGGCGATGGCATCCTCTGTAGTTGCTATGATTTTTCAACTTCTTTATGTAGTGCCATTGGGTATTCTTTATGGAAAATTTCATATTAATATTCGATGGTTGACAGACCCCAAATATGCTTTGATTGCTGTTGCGATTGTACAGATATGGCTTTCAACAGGACACGCATTCGTATTTATGCTTTCTGCTGTACGCGGGGTATCAACAGACATGATTGAAAGTTCCAGCATTGACGGAGCATCAAAATTCAGACAGATGGTTTCTATTTATTTACCACTAACAACACCAACGCTGTTTTATCTGATGGTAACCGATTTAGCTTATGTAATGATGTCCATGGGACTGATGAATGTTCTGACCGGAGGAGGTCCAAATGGTTCAACAATGACGATTATGTTGTATATTTATCAGCAGTTTGCAAAGAGTGGCAACTATACTACAGCAAACCCGGCTGCATTTATTGCATTTTTGATTACATTATTCTGTACGTTGCTGACCTTCATTTGGGAAAAGAAAGGGGTGCATTATCAATGAGTAAAAGAAAACGAGCCGACATTATGGTTCAGATTATCTGCATGGTACTTGCACTGGTATTACTGTTTCCTATTTTGTATGCGATATCAGTTTCATTTATGCCGGCAAAAGAAATCCTTACAAAAGAATATCATATTTTGCCAAAGCATCTTTCACTGGAAAATTATATTACAGCGATCAGTACAACGCCATTGCTCCGATATATGTTAAATTCATTTATCGTGGCAATGATAAGTAGTATCAGCCGTGTGATCATTGGAGTATGTTCAGGATTTGCATTTTCTTTTTATGAATTTAAAGGAAAAAAATTACTGTTTATTTTAACGTTGTCGACGATGATGATACCACCAGATGTATTGATTGTACAGAATTTTGTTGTAATTTCAAAATTACATCTTGTGAATACGTACATGGGTATGTGCTCGATATTCCTAGTATCTGCTTCGAATATCTTCATTATCAGACAGCAATTTCTGGGATATTCAAAATCAATCATGGAAGCAGCCAGACTGGATGGGGCAGGAGATGTGAGATTTTTCTGTTCGATTTTACTTCCTACCAGTAAACCAATCATGTTTACAGTATTTATATCATCCTTTGTAAATGTATGGAATCAGTATGTATGGCCGTTAATTGCTTCCAATAAAACAGAAATGCGTACTATTCAGGTAGGGATTACTATGCTTAAAGACAGAGAATCCAGTGCGTTTGGACCGGTAATGGCTGGTACTGTAATTGCATTAATTCCAACGGTAATTGTTTTTGTGCTATTTTTGAAAAAAATTGTTTCCGGTATGATGACGGGAGCAGTAAAAGAATAATTCTTTTTAAGACAAGCAGGAGGAAAAAAATATGAGAGTGAAAAAAGTATTAGCAGTGAGTATTGCAGCAAGTATGGCATTTTCTGTGCCGGTATGGGCTAAAAAGTCTGACAGTGAGCCGATAGAAATTAATTTCTGGCACAGCATGGATGGAAATGCAGGAGACATTTTAAATAAACAGATTGAAGAGTTTAACTCAACAGTAGGTGCAGAAAAAAATATTCATGTAACAGCAACTTTCCAGGACTGGCCGGGAACGGAAACACTGACAGCAGCAATGGGAACAGATGATACTGAAAATATGCCGGATGTTATTCAGCTATATGGAGAAAATGTGGATCTTGTCAGAGACTGGGACAGAACTGTATGGGCGGAAGATTATATTGCAGATGATTCAGGTATCAGTAAAGATGACCTTATGGAAAATGCAGTATCCTCGTTTTCAATTAATGATAAGATGATTGGCGTTCCATATGCAGTATCTACACTTCTTATGTATTATAACAAAGATCTTTTAAAAGATGCCGGATATGATAAACCGGCAGAAACCTTAGAAGAACTGGCACAGCAGATGACCGACATTAAGGAAAAAACTTCCGCAGATTATGGTCTTAATATCCGTATGAGCTACTTTGAATTTGTGACTTATATACTGAATCAGGGAAAAGACGGAAGTAGTCTGGGAAGTAATTTGAGCGGACATGAAGGCTATATGACAGAGCTTACTTCACAGGAGCAGATTGAAACATTTTTAAAAGAATGGCAGAAAGTAATTGATACAGGGGCATTAAAGCCTACCAAAGACAGTATGACAGAAGAATTTGCACAGGGATTAAATGCAATGATGTTTCTGAGCAGCTCACGAGTTGCAGAAGTTTCTGATTTAGTAGGAGATTCCTTTGACTGGGGTGTTGCAGAAGTACCAAAAGTAAATGCAGATGATCTTGGCGGAGGTTATCCGTCTGGTTCAGGTTTATTTATGATCAATCGTGATGACGATGAAAAAATTAAGGCATCATGGGAATTTGAAAAATTCATGCTTTCAGCTGATACACAGGCTATGTGGCTTGATGGATATAGCTACACACCTGTAAATAAAGCATCTATCGATTCTGATACATATAAAACGGCCGTTGAGGAGATTCCACAGCAGTCTGCTGCATATGATATTCTCATGAGTATGCCAGCTACAATGGTTGCACCGTTTTGCCCTGCTTCAGATGCGATTTCTAATGTGATCACAGACTCCATGTTGAGCTTTGCACAGGGTGATGCAACAGAAGAGGAAACTTATACAGCGATAACAGATGGCATTACAGATGCGTTTGAGGAGTATTTCCGTGCAAATCCAGTTGAATGATAAAGAAAAACGAAAAATTATAATAGACTGTGATCCTGGTGCAGATGATGCACTGGGATTGCTTCTACTGTTGGCTGCACCAGAGTTAGAGATTCTTGGAATTACCACGGTATGTGGAAATGGACCGGTAAATCTTATGGCAGAAAATGCAACCAAGATTCTGGCATTAGCTGACAGAAATGATATAAAAGTTTATAAAGGAGCAGAGCAGCCTCTGGTGCGCAGCCTTGAATTCCAAAGTCTTTATTGCGGAAAAGATGGTTTATGTGAAACAGGGCTTATAGCACATACAGGACTGATTTCAGAGGAGTTTGCAGACGACTTCCTCATTAAACAGTTAAAAAATACAGATGAAAAGATAACAATTGTATGTCTAGCTGGTCTCACAAATATTGCAGCAGTATTGCAGCAGGTACCTGAATTGGGAAGAAATATAGAAAAAATAATTACATCCTCCGGATATTTTGGATTCAATCCAAAAGAAAAACGTGCAGAATGGAATATTCTTGTAGATCCGGAAGCAGCAGAGATTGTGTATGATTCCGGAATAGAAATCCAGGCAATCGGGCTTGATGTAACTTCTATGCTGAAGGATAGCTATGTAGAACAATTGCTGAATATGAACATTGGAATGGATGTAGCTTCATTTATAAAAAAAGTAATATCCTATGATGATGCAAACCAATTATATGTGAGAAGTATTCTGGTGGATGGAATGGCAGCGGCAAGTGCAATAGACAGTTCAGTGACTGATTATATGAGGGGAAAAGTAACGATTAATCCGAAACGAAGTGATGCTGCTTTAATGGAGTTTGAACCTGATGAAAAGGGGCATGTAACAGCTGCATGTAAATATAATTTTGACAGATATCTGGAAATTATGGAAAGGGGACTGAAGAAATATGATTCTTTCCACGTCAACTAATTTATACTGTGAACGCCCTGATGGCAGAATTTGTAGTCTTGAAGAAACAATAGAGACGATTCACCGAGCTGGATTTAATGTCCTTGATATGAGCTTCTATGAATATTCCTATGAAGGAGGGACTTTTCTACAGAATGACTGGGAAGCGTGGATTCACAGTGCAGCTGAGGCTGCAACGAAGAATAACGTACAGTTTATACAAAGCCATGGTTATACTTATCGTTTTTTGAATCCTGTCTATGAAAAGAATCAGGAGAAGAAAGAATATGAAGAGCTTTTGGTAAAAAGATCTCTCCAGTGCTGCCACATTCTTGGTGCAAAAACAGTTGTACTACACCCAGATATGGATATTACGGCAGAAAAACCATTAGAAAATGCGTGGGAAATGAATAAAACTTATTTTCAGGAGTATCTGGAATATGCAGATAAATTAGGGATGAGGCTTGCAATAGAAAATATGACCCAGTATTCTGGGAAAACAGAAGATATCTTTTTTTCAAATGGAGATGAAATTGCAGAATTTATAGATTCTTTTCACGATGACAGAATTGGTGTATGCTGGGATTTTGAACATGGGGAAATAAGAAAACAAAATCAAATAGAGGAACTGACAGCAATTGGTAAAAGACTGTATGCCACTCATGTGTCAGATACCGCCAGTGACAATTATGAGCCTTTTATGCATATTCTTCCATTTTCCGGAGAAACACCTTGGAAAGAAATTATAATGCAATTAAAGCACATAGATTATACAGGATGCTTTTCTTTTGAAGCACATAATTTTGCTAAAAAATTGCCAGATGGATTGATTGATGAAGCACTGAGATATGCTTACAAAGTAGGAAAATATCTTGTAGAATCAGGAGAAAAAAATGTTTAATCAATACAGAAAAGAAAATATTCCTTTTGAATCGGAAATGATCCGGCAGGAGGGATGTATAAAAATTGCATATCCTGCCAGCAAACATAGTACGTATGTGGCAGGACAGGACTTTTATGTGATAGGATATTTTTCCAGTAAAGTTCACGATAAAAATGCAAAGCTCCGAATCAGACTTAAAGATGAAGAAGGAAATTGCATCAGGTATGTAGAAACGGATAAGCGTGATAATTATCAGGGAATTTTTGTAGATGCTCCTGAAATAATATCAGAGAATACAAGAGAAGAAATAAAATATAGCGGAATGCCGGACCTGGTTTATGATCCAGATAATCCAGAATCGTATTACTATACGTGGAACAAAGCTTTTTTTACAGAAGATGTGTTTTCTGCCCTGATATACGGAGGGAGTTATGGAGTTGATGAAATCTTTCAATATGATCAGAAGGGAAAAAAACTCCAACCACTCTTGGAGGGGATTTATAAAATACAGGTAGAAGTGATTCAAAAAAACGAAACCTGGATAACCGAAATGACTATTCGAATCGCAAATCATACAAAAGAAATTATCATGTCAAGATATACATCCCCTGAACATATGAAAAATATAGAATATTTTGCTGAAAAAAATGGATTTGAGGCCTACACAGATCCTTATGCCGGTATTTGGGATACACAATACTTTTCTTTCCAATGGCCATCGCGTGTTACGATAGAAATTCCCTCTCGATGGTATTGGGCAGACTCCCAGGAATATCTTACAGATGTTGTACATTGCTTTGACTATATGATTTCAGAGAAGTGCATCAGTTATGAGGTAGAAGTGGGGAGTATGTTGAACTGTAATGCTAAAAGAATGGATCAGGAGATGGAGTGTCATACATATTATTATGAACATGGGAATCCGGAGGAGGATAACAGATTTGAGGAGTTCAAATCAGGACATTATCTGGCTGTTACAGGAATTCATGTAAATGTTGCAGAAGGAATACCGGTTCTTGAGATAAATACTACATGCAAAGTAATTCCTTCTGAGGTGGAACGAATTTCCGGTTGTCACTATAAAATAAAAAACAGGATAGCATATCTGGTTATAACCTGTGTGTCGGAAGAATCTAATGAGGAAGAAATAACAGAGAAGTTGCCAACAGGAATAGATCGAATAATTGATGAGAAAAATGAGGAACGATTGATTCTGGAGTCGAGTCATAAAGTTCTACTGAAAAAAAACTGGTGGAATAAGAATGTGAAAATAACTTTGCAGGCAATAGATTGTTATGGGAAATGCTGGGATACTCAGGTGAGAACTTTAGGAGTGGTGTAAAAATGAATATTTACGGCCGTTTTGTTGAATGCGTGGAGGACTGGACAATAACTGCAATGATTTTGAGACTTGTCATTGCAATGACGATAGGAATCATAATAGGAATTGACAGAGAATTGAAAAATCGTGGTGCCGGAATAAAAACACATGTATTTGTGTGTGTGGGATCTGCATTGGTGATGATGACGAGTGAGTATATCAGCATTCATCTTCCGGATATAAAAGCTGATATTGCCAGAATGCCGGCCCAGGTAGTAAGTGGCGTTGGCTTTCTGGGAGTGGGGACGATTATTGTGACCGGGAAAAATCAGATCCGGGGGTTAACAACTGCAGCGGGACTGTGGGCAACTGCTTGTATAGGCTTGGCGATTGGCATTGGATATGTAGAGGGTACATTGATTACATTTGTTATTTTCCTTTTTACATACAAAATTTTGGAGAGTTTGGATTTATATGTACATCGTCATTCAAGAAACTTTAATTTATATGTAGAATTCAAAGATTCTCAAGGGCCGAAAAAACTGGCTGGTTATATGCGGGAAAATAATATACGCTTTTCTCATTTTAAACTTGAACAAAAAGCAGCACCGTTTGATGTAGGTGCGGTAACATTTTATGTTGAAATTTCAGCTAAGAATACCAAAAGAGACTTTATTGAAAAAGTTGAAAATATGGACTATATTTGTTATGTGGAGGAATTTTAGATGGGAAAAGATTTCTTGAAATTGCCAAAGGTAGAATTGCATTGTCATCTGGATGGATCGTTGCCGCTGTCTTTTTTGGAAGAAGAAAGCAAAATTGAAGATAGAAATGAACTGATAAAGCAAACGATGGTTTCTGGAACACAGAAGAATAACCTTACGGAGTATCTGAGACATTTTGATGTTCCGATAAAATGTCTTCAGACGGAAGAACAGATTAAGAAAGGAGCAAATGCTTTTGTACATCTGTTAGAGGCAGATCATGTAATTTATTCAGAAGTTCGTTTTTCACCGGCATTGCTTACAAATGAAACGATGTCTTCAAAAAAAGTGCTGGAAGCAGTTCTTGAAGGATTAAATCAGGGCAGTAAAGAAACAGGGGTTTTTACCAATGTTTTGATTTGTGCCATGAGAGGTCAGGATGAAACGATAAATGAAGAAGAGATTCGATTGGCAAGAGAATATTTAGGACAAGGCGTATGCGGTGTAGATTTGGCAGGAGATGAATCGCATTATCCAGCATATCTGTACAGAGAATTATTTAAAGTTGCTAATCAGCTGGAGCTTCCATTCACAATTCATGCAGGAGAATGTCAGAGTAGAGAAAATATCAGAGAAGTTATTGATATGGGAGCTAGAAGAATTGGACATGGAATTGCAATGAGAGGAGATTTGGAGTTACAGAAGTACTGCAAGGACAGGAATGTTGGAATTGAATTGTGTCCGATCAGCAATTATCAGACAGGAGCATTAGAACAGAATGAAGTATATCCATTTTGGGAATTTATGCAGAATGGTTTGTGCGTGACAGTCAATACTGATAATCGTACAGTAAGTTATACTACGTTGGAAAAGGAATACCTGTTTCTGAATGAAAAAGGAAAATTTACCAGGGATGAATGGTATGTAGTTACCAAAAATGCGATTTCCTGTAGTTTTGCAACTGAAGAGATAAAAGAATGCTTGTTACAGAAGTTAGCCATATTATAGAGTATTCTTGCAAAAAAGAAAACAATAGAATATAATGTGCTTAATGAGATAGCCGTTCCTAAACTTTACCAGAGAGCAGGGCGGCTATTTCTTATAGAAAGAAAAGGAGAATACCGACATGAATTTTCAGTTTGCACATTACAACTACAATGTTATGGACCTGAATAAGTCCATCAAATTTTATGAAGAGGCTCTTGGTCTCAAAGAAGTAAGACGTAAAGAAGCCGAGGATGGAAGTTTTATCCTTGCATATCTTGGAGATGGCAAGACCGGATTTGAGCTGGAGCTTACCTGGCTGAGAGACTGGGAAAAAGATCACTACGATCTTGGAGACAACGAGATTCACCTTGCATTTACGACAGATGATATGGAAGCATCCCATAAGAAACACAAAGAAATGGGCTGCATCTGCTTCGAGAATCCTGCAATGGGTATTTATTTTATCAATGATCCAGATGGATACTGGCTGGAGATCGTACCGGAGAAAATGTAATTAACTGAACAAAATAAAAATCAGCCGCTGCGAATGCAGCGGCTGAACTTATCTTTATTTACAGTACTTTATTCAGGAAATCAATGGTTCGTGGTTCTTTTGGGTTCAGGAGTACCTCCTGTGGGGTTCCTTCTTCTACGATGTATCCTCCGTCCATAAAGATCACACGATCGGCAACCTCACGGGCGAAGCCCATTTCATGAGTAACAATAACCATTGTCATACCATCGGCAGCAAGCTGTTTCATAACCTGCAGGACTTCACCGACCATTTCCGGGTCAAGAGCACTGGTTGGCTCATCAAAAAGCATGATATCAGGAGTCATGCAGAGGGCACGTGCGATCGCTACACGCTGCTTCTGCCCACCGGAAAGCTGCTCTGGATATGTGTCAGCTTTGTCGGCCATGCCGACTTTTTCCAGCATGTGGATGGCGCGCTGTCTGGCTTCATCCTTGGTAGCTTTTTTCAGTTCCACAGGTGCAAGCATAAGGTTCTGTGTGACATTCATATGCGGGAAAAGATTGAAATGCTGGAATACCATTCCTACATTTTCACGGACTTTATTGATATCAATATGTTTGTCTGTAAGATTGTGTCCATCTACGATCACTTCACCAGCGGTAATTTCCTCAAGTTTGTTCATGCAGCGCAGGAAAGTAGATTTACCGCTTCCGGAAGGTCCGATGATAACGACTACTTCGCCTTCGTGAATGTCGGTGGAGATATCTTTTAATACTTCCAGCGTACCGAAGCTCTTTTTCAGATGTGATACATGAATTTTGACATTCTCTTTATTTACGGCCACGGTTCAGTCTCCTTTCTACGATTTTGGCTACTTTGGATAAGATCGTGATTACGATCAGATACATAATTGCAACAATACCCCATGTCTGGAAGGACATGAAGGAGTTTGCAACAACGTTCTTTGCGGTATTCACCAGTTCCGGGAAACCGATAACAGAAAGAATAGAGGTATCTTTCAGGGTAATGATGAACTGGTTGATGATACTCGGGATCATAGTTCGGATTGCCTGTGGAAGGACAACACGGATCATGGCACGGGAATATGGAAGGCCAAGGCTTCTTGCGGCTTCCATCTGGCCAGGATCTACGGACAGGATACCTGCGCGGATGATCTCTGCCATATAAGCACCACAGTTAAGGGCAAGGCAGACAGTACCGGCCTGGAGTGCAGTAAGTGTGAAGCTGAATCCCATCATGTTGTTCAGGCAATACGGAACACCAAAATAGATAAAATATGCGAGAACGATCATCGGGACACCACGGATCACGTCAACAAAAATAGAAGATATGATTCTGCATGCTTTGTTTTTCAGTACACTTAAGAGACCAAAAAACATACCCAGAATACAGGCAAAAAACAGACCGCACAATGCAAGCAGCAGGGTCTGCCCCATAGCAAGAAGCAGCAGATTTCCATATCTGGTTATAATCTGGATCATGGAAAACTCCTTTCAAAAGCAAAGCTGCCACAAAATGCAGCAGCTCTGAGATTCGTGTAGTGTTTTAAGTGGTATGTCTGATAAGAACTGAGCTTTAAAATTATTCAGCAGCTTCTTCAGCGGCAGGTGTTTCTGTTGCATCAGCGTCAGCCTCAGCTTCTTCGGTCGGAACAGCATCTTCGCCAAGGTATTTAGCGATGATCTCGTTGTATTCGCCGCTTTCTTTGATATCTTTCAGACCGGTGTTGAACAGATCAAGAAGTTCCTGATTGTCAGCATCAAAAACTGCAAATCCGTAAGGAGATCCTTCGTTTGCAGTGTCTTCCAGAATCTGGAGTGCAAGATCTCCGTCTTTGATAGAGGATGCCATGATCGGTGTATCTTCGAAGCAGGACACGACCTGTCCGCCAAGAACTGCCTGATACATTGTCGGTGAATCTTCATAATAGGTGATGTTGAATCCATATTCGTCTTTCAGGCTCTCTGCATAGGTAGCACCCTGAGTACCGGTCTTAACACCTACAGTCTTACCTTTCAGATCGTCAAATCCCTTGATATCGGAATCTTTCTGTACAGTCATGGACTGTGTAGCGGTGTAATATCCGTCAGAGAACAGCCAGCCGCTGTCTTTTCTTTCATCTGTGATAGATGCACCGGCGATCATACCATCAGCCTGTCCGGCCTGGCATGCAGCGATAGAAGCGTCCCATCCAAGGCTCTTCAGTTCGTATTCGAATCCCTGGTCTTTTGCGATAGCATCAAGAACATCTACGTCAATTCCTACGAAGTTTCCGTCGTCGTCTGTGTATTCGAACGGCTTAAATACAGTATCGGTAGCGATAACCCATTTCTTATCAGTTGCAGAATCAGCATCAGAAGCAGCAAATACAGGAACGGTAAGGCTTCCTGCGAGTAATCCCATAGTTAATAAATAACACATCTTTTTCATGATAGAAGCTCTCCTTTTTCGATTTAATAATGAAAAAAGGCGCAGTTTACAAAAAAACTGACGCCTTCGTCACTTTTTTCAATTCTATCATCGGGAAAATGCACTGTCAATGAAAAAATTTAATATTTTACCATATTAAAGGATTTGTCCTATAGAAAAAACACAGGATACTGCCTGGACTTTATAATGAAAAATCCGTAAAAAGTACGCCTGCTACATAGGATATCGTGTTTGGACCATAATAATATTTCAGATCATTTTTCTGACAGACTTCTGAAACAAGCATGCCGCAGGCTTCCATAGAGGAGATTTTTTTCTGAGGAAAGCGGCAGGGGGAGTCCGGGTAGGAACAGCTTTCACAGATTATGCAGCAACCGGTACCGAGAGGCAGAAAATGGGCATCAGAGCTGTGAAGTTTCTCGACAAATCGGACAAAGTTCTCCTGATGCTGTGACTGTGTTTTCATCATGCCATCCCAGTCAAAGGAATCTTCCAGTTTTGCTGTCGTCTGGACGAGAATTCCCCCTTGGTACTGCAAAATGTCTGAACGGAGCTGTTCCAGGGAGCCACATCCGGGAGGGCAGCTCCAGCGTTTTGCGTATTGCTGACATCCCTGCTTACACATATCGCGGACTTCCTGTTTCAGTTCAATCGTCGAGATATCCAGTGGCACTGTATGGGTAAAGCCTGTATTCAGCGCAAGTTCTCTCAGTTCTTTGTAATTCATATCGGCTATTCTCCCTCAAACATTAAATGATCAATATAGCAGTCCTGAAATTCCGGACAGGATGCTAGTTCCAGAAATTCTGTTTTTGCAGCAAGCATTTGGCTGTAAGCAAATTCTCGTCGGTTCAGGGCACAAAGCTTTGCACCTTCTCCGGCGGCGTTTCCGACAGCTTCTATGCGGTCGAGCAGTACAGGCGGAATCATACCAATCCGACAGGCAGAAGCTGGAGTCAGATAGTTTCCAAAAGCTCCGGCAAGATAAACTTTACGGATGTCACTGACAGATACCTGCATTTGTCTGACGAGAAGTTCAATGCCGGAGCGGATTGCAGATTTGGCAAACTGAATCTCAGAAATATCTTTTTGTGTCAAGGAGACAGAAGAAGTACCAAGCTGATATTCGTGTTTTTGCATCAGTCCGGCTTCGCTTAGAAATCCGGTATCCAGAAGAGCTGCAGTCAGGTCTAATAGTCCGGATCCACAAAGTCCTTCAGGTTCTGTATCGCCGATGGTGTGAAAGCAGATGTTTCCATTTTTTACGGAAACGTGATCGACAGCACCTGTGACTCCGCGCATACCACAGGAAATCTTTGCACCTTCAAAAGCCGGACCGGCAGCAGTGGAACAGGCAATTCTGCGATGTTGATAGCCAAGAACCATTTCTCCATTTGTTCCAATATCGATCATAAGTGTCAGTTCATTGAGCTGGTCGAAATGAGTAGAAATCATACATGCTACTGTATCTGCACCGACAAAGCCTGCAATATTTGGAAGAATCCGTAGTTTTCCTTCAGGATGAATAGAAAGCAGCGGGGCGGCAGGAATCTCCAGTGCATTGGATACCTTTGGCATATAAGGCGGTACGGTCAGCGGTGCAGGATCGATCCCGAGAAAAAGATGATGCATGGCGGTGTTGCCTACGATACAGGCAAGTGTGATCTCAGTCGGAGAAATCCCTGCTCTGGCGGATACAATATCAGCAAGTTCTGAAAGTGTATGACGGATACAGTCCTGAAGTTCAGAAGTTTTGTTACGCAGAACATATTTGATTCTGGAAATCACATCAGCACCGTATGAAGTTTGAGGATTTAGTATACTTTCTTCAGCAAGTTCCCTGCCGGAGGTACCATCCAGGAGATAACAGACAACCGTTGTGGTTCCGATATCATATGCCAGTACATAATGGTCGCGGCCATCAGGCTGAATTTTTTCAGTAATTCCATGAGTCAGTATCTGGAGCTTATTTTTTTCAGGGATACGTACAGACATGTTACGGTGAATTACTGTCTGACAAGCAAGCGCCTTTTTTTCATCGATATAAACTGTACATTTGCCGCAGGTTCCATTACCGCCGCAGGGGGCATCCGGAGCCAGCTTGTTTTTCTGCAGGACCTGAAGCAGATTTTCGCCTTCATTGGCCTGGATGACCTGCTGATCTGGCAAAATTGTGATGCGATATGTGTTCATTTGAAGAATCCCTTCTGCCGGAATTTTTGAAATTCCGGATGATTTTTTCTTACAGTCAATATAGCATTGCAAAGAATGAAATACAATATATAGAGAGAATGGATGTAACAAAATATAAAATCACAGTAAGATAGTATATACGAATCGGAAAATAACAGACGCAGATCTACTCTTCTTTGATATAGAATAGCATTAACAGATAAGGATTTTGCGGAAAAAACTTATCGGAGGAAAAGCAAAAATTATAGTTGTTGCTATAAGCAGGAGGGAACGAAATGATTATAATAGGAGAAAAACTGAACGGATCCATTCCGTCAGTTGCCAAGGCAATCGCTGAGAGGGACGCGGACCTGATCAGAGAAAGAGCCAGAATGCAGGCAGAAGCGGGTGCCACATTTCTGGATGTATGTGCGTCTGTAGAAGAGGACGTAGAAGTAGAAACACTGAAATGGATGATTGATCTTGTACAGGAAGTGACTGATACACCGATCTGTGTAGACAGCCCGAGTGCGAAATCCTGTGTAGCAGCAATCCCATTCTGCAAGAGACCAGGTCTTATCAACTCTGTATCTCTTGAAGGTGATAAAATTGATACCATTTTCCCGGTAATTGCGGACACAGACTGGGAATGCGTAGCACTTCTGTGCGATAACGATGGTATCCCGGATTCCGTAGAACGCCGTATGAAGATTTTCTTCGGAATTATGGAAAAAGCAAAACAGTACGGCATTGCACCAAGCCGTTTACACATTGACCCACTGGTTGTAACTTTGGGAACAGATCAGACTGCATTGACTGTATTTGCAGACTGCTGTAGAAGAATCAAATCCGAATATCCGGAAATCCACATCACAAGTGGACTTTCTAATATTTCTTTCGGTCTGCCTGCCAGAAAAAATATCAACCAGGCATTTATGGTACTGGCTATGAATGCTGGTATGGACAGTGCAATCGTTGACCCGACCAATAAGAACATGATCGGTATGATCTATGCAACAAATGCACTGTTAGAGCGTGATGAATACTGCCTGCAGTATATTGATAAATTTGGAAATAAAGCCGCTGAAGAAGTACAGCCTGCACCGGCTTCTCCACTCGATGAGAAGATGCAGAAAGTATTTAAATTAACTCAGGATGGAAAGAATAAAGAAATCGGACAGGCTGTTCAGGAAGCACTTGATGCAGGCTGTGACCCGACTGCTATCTTAAATGACGCAATGATCGGAGCTATGGCTGTCGTAGGTGATAACTTCAAGAAAGAGATCATCTTCGTTCCACAGATGCTTGCAGCAGCACGTGCTATGAAAGTCGGCGTGGATGTCCTGAAACCATATCTTGCAACAGGTGAAGCAGGAAGCGCAGGAACCATTATCCTTGGTACTGTAGCAGGTGACCTTCACGATATCGGTAAAAACCTTGTCGGTATGATGTTTGAGAGTGCCGGATTCGAAGTTATCGACCTTGGTGTTGATGTACCGATTCAGACATTCATTGATGAAGTAAATGCACATAAAGAAGCAAGTATTGTAGCTCTTTCAGCACTTCTTACAACAACAATGCCGTCTCTGAGAGATACAGTTGCAGCACTTCTGAAACAGCCATTCCGTAATCGTATTAAGATCATGGTTGGTGGTGCTCCGATCAGCCAGGAATTTGCTGATGAAATCGGTGCAGATGCTTATACAGAAGATGCAGCTTCCGCAGCAGAGCAGGCTAAAAAATATGCTGAATCTGGATTCTGTGCAAAAGCAGCCGCCGGTGAATTTGATGATCTTCCGGTAGAAGGTGCAGAACCGGTACAGGAAGAAATTAAAGAAGAAGCTCCAAAGGCAGAAGAAAAAGTTTCTGAAACACCTAAATTTGAAAAAGGTTCCGTAGATTTAAGCAAGATTCAGCTTCCGAAACCGGGAGAAGGCTACAAGCTTAACTGGGAAACAACCAAAGAAAAATTTACTAATTACTGGCAGCACAAAAACACCGGAAGACCGCTGATGTGTGTTATCGCCAGAAGACCGGAAGTAGAGCAGTACTCAGATGGAACACCTGTTGAGGGTGGCTATCTGGATCAGATCTGCCAGGGTAAATATTACAACATGCCGGAAGAACTGAAATGGAAAGACATGGAAGACAAATACCAGAATGCACAGAGAATCGTAGATCGTTATCGTTACTTCTGTGATACACATGCATTCCTTGGAGAGAGTTTCCCGAACCTGAACATCGACTTTGGTCCTGGATCTGTAGCATCTTACCTCGGATCTGAGATCGGATTTAAAGAAGATACTGTATGGTTCAACAAATGCCTGGACAGCTGGGAAGGTGTACCGAAACTTACTTTTGACTCGGAAAACAAATGGTTCAAAAAACACATTCAGCTTGCAAAAGACTGTAAGGAACTGGCAGGAGACGATTTTGTTGTAGATATGCCTGACCTTATGGAAAACATCGACGTACTTGCTTCCCTCCGCGGTGCACAGGATATCCTGTTTGACCTGCTGGATGAGCCGGATATGATTGGTGAGAGAATCCAGGAAGTAACGGATGTTTACTATGAATACTATGACCGCTTCTATGATATCATCAAAGACGAAGAAGGTGGAAATGCTTACACTGTATTCCAGATCTGGGGACCTGGAAGAACTGTAAAATTACAGTGCGACTTCTCTGCAATGATGTCACCGGAAGACTTCAGAAAATACATTCAGCCATCCTTACGTGAACAGAGTGAAAAAGTAGACCATGTCCTGTATCATCTTGATGGACCGGCTGCGATCAAACACATGGATGCACTGATGGAAATTGATGGAATTGACGCTCTGCAGTGGACAAGTGGAGATGCAGGCCCGGACGGAACACTTCCGGACTGGGATGTGATCTACGACAAAGCAATTGCAGCAGGAAAATCCATCTGGGTAAAAGTTTACTCAGGAGAGTTCGAAGACTGGATCAAGAATGTAGACCGTATTGTTAAGAAATATGGTTCTCACAGCTTATTCCTTCTGTTCCCGGAAATGTCTCTGGAGCAGGCTGCATATCTTCTTGATTATGCAGATAAGAACTGGAGCGATGTAAAAGGAACTTATGTAGAATCTCTTGGCAGATAAAAATCTTATATTAATACGTTGAATCCCAAATTCAAATAAACGGGAGCCGTCAGGTAATGTCACGACCTGGCGGCTTCTTTTTGCCGGTAAACAGACAGAGCTTTTTCTAGAGCGTCGAAGCTGGTTTGCGAACCAAAATGAAATCTGCTATACTGTCTGTATTGCAGGGCAGATAAAAAGATATGTCATCTGTATGCGGAGACAGGAGGCAGAGCATGAGACTTGAACGAGACAATATTCCACTTGATAAAGAGTTCCCTTTTCAGATTGCAGAGGTGCGACTGACACCGGAGAACAGTAAGCCGGGAACCTGGCACTGGCACAGTTATTTTGAAATTACATGTGTACTGGAAGGTAAGGGGAGTTACTTCGTTAATGGACAGGAATATACGATGGAAAAGGATGATGTGATCATCTTTAATAATGTAGAGCCTCATGGATGGAATCTGATCGGGGATGACATGAAACTACTCGTAATGATTTTCTCTCCGGAATTTGTGGCAGAGAAGATCAGTGTTTTTGATACCAGATATCTGAAGCCTTTTGTAGAGCGTGGAAGTAATTTCAAGAACCGTATTGGAAGAGAAGATGAGATTAATCCGGAAATCCGTTCCGGTATTCAGGAAATTTATAAAGAATGGCAGGGACGTAAAGAGGGCTATCAGCTGATGATCAAGGCTAATGTTCTCCGCATTCTGACTATGCTGATCCGGACTTATCAGGATGAATCAAAATCGGATGAAATGCTGAAAGAAAAGAAGACGGCCATGAAGCGCCTGGAGCAGGCGTTTGCTTACATTGATACACATTATTGCGAGAAAATTACACTGGAAGATGTGGCTGCATCGGTATATATGAGTTCGAATTATTTTTCTTCCTATTTTCGAAAGGTCACGAATATCAGTTTCAGCGATTATGTGACCAGAATGCGTATTAATCATGCAAGGGAACTGCTGAGAGAAGGTAAACTGAATGTGACCGATATTGCGATGGAATGTGGATTTAATAATATCTCTAATTTTTACCGGTTATATAAAAAACATGTCGGAAAAACACCAAAAGACGAGAAAAGTAAAAATAGTTAAAATTCAGAATCAGATATGTCATAGACCATAGAAGGAATGTCATGTTAGGATAAAAAGACAAAGTTGCTGTGAACGGGGTGAACAGTAACAATGTTATTCTGGCATGATATTTTTTTGTGCAACATTATCAGGGGTGAAAATGTTGCACAAACAACAGCAGGAGAGCTTATATAAAGGAGATTGGGGAAATGAAAAGAACGGAAAGATATGTAGAAACTTCTGCAGCAGGTATGAAGTACCGCCTGATACCGATAACAGAAGAGATCATCCGTTGCGTGATCGCAAAAGATGAAGTAAAGACAGAGCAGGAATCTCTGATCATTGAGAAAAAAGAATATCCGCAGGTTCCATTTGAAGCTGCAGAAGCAGACGGAGCAGTCACAGTAAAAACATCTGCAGTGCAGGCTGAATTAAATCTCAAAACAGGTGGTATTACCTGGAAACATGCAGACGGAAGCGTGTGGATGGAACAGAACAAAGCGAATCTCACCAGGATTGATGTCGTACACTATAATACAGGCGGCGAAAAACCGATCATCAATCGTGTAAAGACAGTAGATGGTGAGAGAAACTTTATCCAGAACCTCAAAGCAGAAAAAGTCAGAGACGGATACCGTGCAAGAGTTTTCTTTGACTGGAAAGAAGATGAAGAAATTCACGGACTGGGACAGGCAGAAGAAGGTATTTATGATTATCGTAAACATACACAGTATCTGTATCAGCATAATATGCGTATCCCGATGCCGATGTTCGTATCTACTGAAGGTTATGGAGTTCTGTTTGACTGCTGTTCACTGATGACGTTCAATGATGAGGGCAGAGAATCCTATCTGTTCCTGGATACGGTAGACCAGATTGATTATTATTTCCTCGGTGGAAATACAATGGATGGAATCATTCATGACTACCGTTATCTGACAGGTAAAGCGCAGATGCTACCGAAGTGGGCGTATGGCTACATCCAGTCCAAAGAGCAGTATTATACAGCAAAAGAACTGGCAGAGATCGTGCGTCATTACAGAGAGATCGGTGTTCCAATCGATTGTGTCGTTCAGGACTGGAATACCTGGGAACCAGGCAACTGGGGAGAAAAGATCCTCGATAAAGAACGCTACGGTGACAACAAAGAATGCATGGAAGAAATCAACAAAATGCATGCACACAGCATGGTTTCTGTATGGCCGAACATGAATGCAGGCGGTAAAAACCATCAGGAATTTTTTGACGCAGGTTATCTTCTTTATGATTATGCAACCTATAATGCTTTTGATGAAAAAGCCCGCGAAATGTACTGGAAACAGGCAAAAGAGGGACTTTTTGATGAAGGATTCGAATCCTGGTGGTGTGATTCCACAGAGCCTTTCTCTGGTCCAGACTGGAATGGCGGCGTGAAGAGAGAGCCATGGGAGAGATATGAACTTGTCGGCGGCGAGCACAAGAAATACCTGGATCCGGCTGTTGCCAATGCGTTTGCGCTGATGCATGCAAAGGGCATTTATGAAAACCAGAGAAAAGATACTGAAGACAAACGTGTTCTCAACCTGACCCGTTCCGGTTATGCATCCGGACAGAAATATGCAGCAATGCTGTGGTCCGGTGATACCTGCGCTTCCTGGGACAACTTCAAGATTCAGATCGTAGAAGGTCTGAATATGGGACTGAGTGGTTATCCATACTGGACACTGGATATTGGTGCATTCTTTACAGTAGCTGATAAATGGCAGAATCGTGGCTGTGGCTGCAATACAGATCCGGAACCGAAGTGGTTCTGGCAGGGTAAGTACAATGAAGGTGTGAAGGACAAAGGCTACTGCGAACTTTATACCAGATGGCTTGAGATGGGAACTTTCCTTCCGATGTTCCGTTCTCACGGAACAGATACTCCGAGAGAGATCTGGAATTTCGGTGATAAAGGAACGATGTTCTATGATGCAATTGAGAAATCTATTAAGCTGAGATACCATCTGATGCCGTATATCTATTCTCTTGCAGGAGCTGTTCACTTTAATGATTATACGATCATGAGAAGTCTTCTGTTTGATTTCCCGCAGGATAAGATTGCAAGAAAGATTGAAAATGAGTTTATGTTCGGACCGTCACTTCTGATCTGTGCAGTTACAGAGCCAATGTACTATGGTCCGGAAAGCACAGAACTTGACCGTGAAAAAACATGGGAATGCTATCTCCCGCAGGGAGCTGACTGGTATGATTACTGGACCGGCAAGAAATATGAAGGCGGTCAGTATGTAACGGTAGATGCTCCGATCGACCAGATGCCGATCTTTGTAAAAGCAGGAAGCATTCTTCCGGTTGCAGACGGACTTACTTATGCATCTCAGAAACCGGAAGGACCAGTGAAACTGATGGTTTACCCGGGAGCAGATGCAGAGTTTACTCTTTATGAAGATGAGGGAAATAACTATAACTTTGAGAAGGGTGCATACGCAACCACGAAACTGATCTGGAATGACCAGAAAGGTGAACTGACTGTAGAAGAAAGACAGGGAAGCTTTGAAGGCATGGAAGATATTTCTTATGAAACAGTGGTTATTGAAAAATAAAAGACAGTAGTCGGATAACTGTATTTGAGAATTGAAATGAAAATATAACGCCTGAGCTTACAAGAATATTTCCTGTAGGTTTAGGCGCTTTTTTTCTGATAACAGAAGTCAGGATATTCAGTTTTCGATATCAGTTAGAAGGTCATCATTTTCACCACGAAATTCAAGGGGACTTCGCCCCGTCTGCTTCTTAAAGATACGGCTGAAATACCCCTGATCATGATAGCCGCACATTTCGCCAATCTGTCGTATGGAAAGTGATGGTTCATGGATTAACAGTTTCTGCGCCTGGTCCATTCTCAGATTCAGAAGATATTTCGTAGGGGTACAGTCATAGGCCTGACAGAAGATCTTAGTCAGGTAGCTTGGACTGTAGTTCATGTTGTCTGCAATCAGATTCAGATTGATATCATCGCTGTAATTTTTTACGATAAAATCCTTCAGGATCGAAGCAATCTGAGACGGTGTCTTTGAAGCAGTGCCTGCATTGAATACAGATTCATAGTCTTTTTGAGAAATCTGAAAGTCACGTTTGATTTTCTGAAGAGATTCCCGGAGTTCATCCGGGTCAACTGGCTTCAGAAGATAATCAGATACTTTCAGAGAGATTGCTTTTTTAGCATATTCAAAGTCTGAAAATCCACTGGTGATGATAAATTTTATAAAAGGAAACTGACTTCTGACTCTGGTGAGCAGGGCAATTCCATCCATGACCGGCATTCGGATATCTGTGATGATCAGATCCGGATGCAGTTTTTCTACCAGTGCAAGTGCCTGGTCACCTGTCTGGGCAGTTCCTACAACCTGGAAGTCCGGATCCGCTTTCCCGACTTTTTGAACCAGATTGTTTAACAGCAGTTCCTCGTCCTCCGCAACGATTACTGTATAATTCATGATTCTTCCTCTTTCTTAAATGGCGTATTGCTAAATTGATTTCTTTTCTGCTGATGTGTATCGTCCTATGGAAACGATTCCGTGTCCATCTTCGGTATTTCCATATTCGAAAATAATATTTCCTTTACAGAAGATTTTCCATCTTAAGTAAACATTTATGGTTCCAAGTCCATTGATCCGGAGCTCCGGAAGTCCTGGATTCTGATCTGCTTTAGCGAGATTCTGCGCAATTTTCTCACAGGCTTCTTCTGAAAATCCCGGACCGGTATCGCTGACAGAGATTTTCCAGCAGTTATCTGCAATGACACTGCGTATAGTGATCGTCCATGGCGGTGCACAGTCGAAGCCATATTTGATTGCATTTTCGACAAGCGGCTGGATCAGCAGCTTGGGGACTTCCTCTGTGAGAAGTGTTTCGTCTACATCTATGCTGTAATTCAGACTTGACTGATAACGTACCTTCATGCAGTACAAATATTTTTTTACGTAATCCAGCTCATCCGCGAGAGTGACTGTTGTACTGCTTGTATCTGTGATGTAGCGCATGATCAGAGAGAGATTCCGGCACATTTTTGCAACTGTATCATTATCATCGTTTTCCGCAAGAACCATGATACTGGACAGAGAGTTGTAATAAAAATGTGGGTTGATCTGTGTCTGAAGGGCCATATTTCGTGCTCGTATTTCCTGCTCTTTTGCTTCTGTGACTTCCTGCATTGAACTTTTGAGATTTTCACTCATAAGCTGAAAAGCCTGGTAAAGTTCTTCAAGTTCATTGACAGAGACAGGATAGGAAGTGACCTTTTCCTGTCCGAGAGTATCCAGTTCCATTCTCTGGATGATGTGTTTCAGATGTTTGACCGGCTTTACGACAGAACGGGAAAGTCGGTAAGAAACAAGAATGGAAGCCAGAAGAAATGCTGCAACCACTGCCAGAAGAATCTGGAGCATTTTGTAAACAGGTTCGAGAATAAAGGATTCTGGCTGGATCGTCAGATAAGTATATCCGGTATAACTGGAATCTGTTCGTGTGGCGTACTCTGTTTGTCCATTTAACGGACTGGTAAGGGTTACAGAAGTCTGAGAGGCATCTGTAAGATCAAAATATGGTTTGACCGCGACAGCATCATCTTCTGAAATATCATATGGATAGATCAGTTCACCATCCTGGTTGAATACATAGACACTGGCAGCAGTATCATGATTCTGTTTTCGATAAGAAATAATACTTTTGAAAACAGATTTGCACTGCTTGACAGTTTCAACGACTCCAACTTTTCGACGATACTGATTGGTAAAGGAACGATAGTCGGAAATCATCCATTGTGCATATTTTGCTGATTTGGAGTATTCATATGTAAGATAAGGATGTGTAAGTACTTTTCTGCCATCGGCATCAAGTGCCTTTTGCAGCCAGTCTGAACGGGATTCATCGGCCTTTTTGACCATGGTGGAAAGTCCTGCCTGGAGCACATACCCGGAAAAGTCATACAGATTTACCTGATCTGCTTTTAATTCTGTTCCACTGAGAGAAATAAAAAGATCAGACATGTCAGAAAGCATATCATCAGAAATGTTAAGTTCAAATTTCTGGTCGAGAATACTTTTGGATATATTACTGTAGTTGATGTTTACGGATACGGTATCCAGATCCACGATGGAGGAATCTACCTGTGATTTAAAGCTGGAGTTCAGTGTACTCATGGCACTGATCTGGCTTTCTTTCAGACGACTCGATACAAAAAGATAGAAAAAGCTTGCAAAGGCAAAAAGAATAAGGCTTGCCATACCGAGGTAAGCTATAAATAGTTTTGACTGAAGGCTTCGGGTTTTCGTATCTGCTACCTCCTGCATATTTTTAATATGTAAATAACATATCAAAGTATATCATGTTTGTGAAAAAAGTACAAATATAAAAAGACCATATAGTGAGATGTTGACAAAAAAGAACTATTGAAAATGTGCAAAATGTATAAAATATGTGAAAATAGTATATAAAACAGTGAAAAAAGTACAAATACAAGGTAAAAATATCCATGGATAAAAATGCTCCTTACTGATAAACTATGTTTAACAAATGCGGAACACATGAAATTATAAGGAGGGTTTTTTCATGAAAAGAAAGAAATTATGGGCAGTAACTTGTGCAGCAGCTATGCTTGCATCTATGACAGCAGGTATGAGTGTGAATGTCTATGCGGATGACAACACAAAAGACTTTGCAGGAGAGGAATTAAGTATTCTGGTTTCCACAGGCTGGATGGATAACCGTTATGACGAAACACTGGAGCGTTTCGAGGATACTTACGATGTAACTGTTGATCTTCAGACGATTCCGGCAGATCAGTATTCTGATCTTCTTCAGTCTAAACTGGCAACCGATTCCTGTGCAGATGTTTTCTGGATTCAGTCCAATCCATTTGCAATCGAATCTACCATCGTTGATCCGGAAAAATATTGCATCGACTTTACAGGAGCTGAATGGGAAAATCTGATGCCGGAAACAAGAAAAGCATCCTGTACATACAATGACAAATTATATGGTCTTCAGGTATGGAACAATTCCCCTGAGTATGTAATGGTTTATAACAAAACTCTGTTTGAAGAAAACGGATGGGAAGTTCCTACTACATATGCAGAACTGAAAGATCTCTGCGCTAAGATTGCAGATACAGGAATCACACCATGGTTCATGCCAGGAGCAGACGGATGGCAGCATCAGCTTGCATTCTTCCAGATCGGTGGCGTTTACGAAGAAGCAACACCAGGACTGTATGATGCACTGAATACAAATCAGGCTACATTTGCTGATAACGAAAAAATGCTTGAAGTACTGAATGAGTTCAAAGAACTTTCTGATGCAGGATACTTCGGAGAAGACTGGATCGGAACAGACAGCACAAACATGTCAAACGAATATGGTGACAGAACATGTGCAATGGCAATGGCAAACTCCAGTTTCATTAAACAGATCAAAGAAGATACTGGTACAGAAGATGAATTCGGAATGTTCCTGATTCCACTTGGTGACAATACATGGTATCCGACAAGCCCGGCTGGCCCGACAATGTTCGGATACAAAGGAACAGAACATGAAGACCTTGTAAGAGAATTCTTCAACTTTGTAACAACAACAGAAAGCCTTCAGGAAATCCTTGACAACTCACCGGCTTACACAAACCTTGATGTAAACGACGAAAACCTTGAACAGCACTGGCTGCCGGAAGAGGAAGAATTCCTTGAGACTGTAGACAAAGATAAAATGAATGTATCTGTACTTCAGAATGGTACAAAATATACAAACGACTACTGGATGCAGTTCGGACAGGATATGATTGCATTCTGCCAGGGTGAAATGGAAGCAAACGATGTTCTTGCAAACATGGATACCAACCGTGCAGAAGCAGCAAAAACTGTTGCAGACGAAAACTGGAAATAAGATTTTGAAATAAGGGTAAATCTTCAGTGCGAGGGAAATTTTCCTTCGCACTGTTTTGTAACAGGAGGTAACTTCAGTGAATAAGAAAAAAATATATCCCTGGTGGTTTGTAATTATACCACTGGCACTGTATGTAATCTTTTTCCTTCTGCCGAGTGCAATGGGCGTTGGATATTCCTTTACTGACTGGAATTCCAGAAGCGTTCTGAATGGTACACATTTTATAGGACTGCAGAACTTCAAAGAGATTTTTACATCAAATAAAGGCTATTTAAGTGGAATTGAAAATACGTTAAAATTTACGATTATTTCTAATATTGTCAAACTGATCCCGGCACTTATGATCGCGATCATGCTTCAGGAAGGTTTACGTGGAAAAGGACTTTACAGAACTTTACTGTATCTGCCATCTATCCTTCCATTTGTAATCATCGGTCTGATCTTTAAATCTATCCTGAATTACAACACAGGTCTTCTGAATACTATTCTGGATGCACTGCATCTTGGAATCCTGAAACAGAAATGGCTTTCTGATCTGGGAGTTGTATGGAAATCGATTTATGGTGTGGATGCCTGGAGAGGTATTGGTTATGTCATGACGATTTTCCTGGCAGGTCTGAATACCATCCCGAAATCTTATTATGAAGCAGCACAGATTGATGGTGCAAACTTCTGGCAGAGACTTCGCTATGTAACACTTCCGATGCTGACAGGTTCTATCATGATCAACCTGGTATTTGGTATTACATATGGTCTGAAAGTATTTGATATTGTTTATGTTCTTACAAACGGTGGTCCTGGACATGCAACAGAAGTTCTTACAACTTATGCATTCCAGCTCTACTCCAGAGGACAGTATGGAATGTCTTCTGCATTAAATACGATCCTTCTGATCATCACTGCGATTATCGGCGTATTTATTGTTAAGACAATGAGTAAACAGGAGGTGCAGCAGTAATGAAAAAGAATGTTCAGACAATACTGAAACATGTAGTATGTATTCTTCTGTGCCTGACAGTTGTCCTTCCGTTTTATATGGTACTGATCAACTCCTTTAAAAATAAAGGAGAAGCAGCACGAATGAGTCTTGCTCTTCCGACAGAGTGGGTATTCTCAAACTATGCGGAAGTTATCAAAAAAGGTAACTTGATTCAGGGATTTGCAAACAGTTTGATCTACGCACTGGTAGCAACTACTCTTGGTGTTACTCTCTGTGCAATGGCAGCATTTGTTATGTGTCGTAACAGAACAAAATTAAATACATTCCTGTATTACTTTGTTCTTTGCGGACTGTTTTTCCCGGTCAACTATGTAACACTTGTACGTGTGCTGACAGCACTTCATCTGAATGATACCCGCGTTGGTATTGTACTGGTGTTTACGAGTGCGATGATACCGTTCTGTGTATTTACGATTCGAAACTTTGTCGTTTCGATTCCGGTAGAGTTGGATGAGGCAGCGGTCATTGACGGAGCCGGCCCGATAAGTCTTTTCTTTAAGATCATCATGCCGCTTCTGAAACCTACTATGGTAACCTGCTTTATCCTGCAGTTTATGACAGTATGGAGTGATTTCCTTACACCTCTGTATCTGTCCAGCAAGGGTAAACTCTTCCCGATGACAATGGCAGTATATCAGTTCTTCGGAAAGAACAAGAGTTACTGGAACTATTACATTTTTGCGGATATTGTGCTTACCTGTATCCCGGTTATTATTGTATATATGATCGGACAGAAGTATATCGTTGGCGGAATGACTTCCGGTGCGGTAAAAGAATGAAATAAATGGTTGAATAAAAGCCTGCTGTATGATTAATTGACATAATCATGCAGCAGGCTTTTGATCTGTAAAGATATATTTTCCGGGAAGGTACTGGCAGTGGTGTGTGGAACTTTGAGCCAGAAATCGAGATTTTTGTATCGGCTGGAACTGCGTGATTTTTTCTGTTGATGCTCTTTTGCAATGCGAATTTTTACCTGTGCCCGGTGTTGTTCAAAAAGCGGGATGACAATGTAGTACAGGCGGTCGTCATGAAAGGAAAGATAACCGGCATTTTGTCCGTCGGATGATTTCAGATACAGTCGATGTCTGGTGATGGCAGCAGGATAAAGTATAGCGCCGGCAGGCAGGGCAGGTGCCTGTAAAGATAACTCAAGCATTGCAGGAATATGATAAATATTGCAGGTTTCTTTGACAGATGGCTTTACCAGAAGTTTCAGAGTCCCAGAGGCATCAATAAACTGCTGGGCAAGGAGATAGATCAGTTTTGCCTGAGTTTCTGCACGGCGGGAGGAATTTGGAGCGTATCCGGATTCCTGCTCAGTTTGATCGAGGAGCTTTTTGCTGCATTCCATGATACTTTTCAGGAAGAGCGGAAAGTCTTCTTCCGGCTGCCAGAGAAATTTACCGGTGTCGAGTACGATACTTCCTATGATGGTACAATCGTAATCTTCCACGTAGTGATAGATGTTACGCTCGGTGTAGGCGGTAGGGTTAATGGGCGCATTCCAGCGTTTTCGCTTTGACGAGGTGGATGAGGCAGATTTTGACTGCGCATTATCTGTTTTGCACAGAAATGCATAGGCCTCGTTAATTTCCTGCGCAGTGTACGCGTATTTTATTGTGTGAAAGGCATCTGTATCTGGATGTACCTGATGCATCAGCTGCCGGTAGACTTTCTTGATTTCTGTCATATCCGCGTCGATGGCGATGCCAAGAATCTGACAGGCTTTTATTCTGGTCATAAGCATTCTCCTCTGGTAGAATAAAGTTATCATAACATGGAAGAAAATATCGTTCCAGAGGGAAAAGATTTAGAAGGAGAAAAAATAAATGTCTAAAATAAAGATTGCAGCAATACAGATGCCTACAGTGACTGATAAAATGGAAAATGTTAAAGCTGTCAAAACTTATCTCGAAAAAATAAAGGATGAAAAACCAGATTTTGTAATTCTTCCAGAAATGTTCTGCTGTCCGTATCAGACAGAGAACTTTCCAATCTATGCGGAAGAAGAAGGTGGCACAGTATGGCAGCAGTTGTCTGCGTATGCGAAACAATATGGAATTTATCTGATTGGAGGATCCATGCCGGAGAAGGACGCAGAAGGAAAGGTATATAATACATCTTACATTTTTGACCGTGTAGGAAAACAGATCGGAAAACACAGAAAGGTGCATTTGTTTGACATTGATATCAGGGGCGGACAGACATTCAAAGAATCAGATACTTTAACTGCGGGTGACAGCGATACTGTTTTGGATACAGAATTTGGCAAAATGGGTGTTATGCTCTGTTTTGATATTCGCTTTCCGGAATTATCCAGAATAATGGTAAATGATGGTGCAAAGGTGATTTTTGTCCCGGCGGCATTCAATATGACGACAGGTCCGGCACACTGGGAATTATCATTCAGGACCAGAGCACTGGATAATCAGATTTATATGGTTGGCTGTGCTCCGGCACGTGATGTGGCGGCAGGTTATATCTCGTGGGGACATTCCATTGTTACGGATCCATGGGGCGCTGTTATAAATATGTTGGATGAAAAAGAAGGCGTACTACTGGCAGAACTGGATATGGATTATGAAGAACAGGTGCGGGAAGAGCTTCCATTATTGAAGAGCAGACGTAAGGATATGTATCAGTTAGAAAAGCTTTGCAAATAACTATATAGAGGAAGTTTCTTAGAAATAATACAAGGGCTGTCTATTTCCCGACAGTCCCCTGCATTGCTTTTTCTATGTTTGAAGGTTCTGCATTATACCAGTAACCAGCAGTTTTTTCCATGTAACCGTCCTCTCCATTGTAGTATGCATTGGAATCATTCGTTTTATTTCCTGACGCATACCGAACTTTGCCATCACTGTAAACAAGAACCGTATAAAACAACCATCCGTCATTTTGAGGATATTTACACTTCAGCTTCTCATTCCCGATGCCATTATCCTGCATATATTCTGTCACACGACGATAATCGGAACTTTGATCATCAGACCAGGTTTTTCCGTTAAAAGATACCGTACCACTTGCTGAACAATGAGTTCCGGAAGAATCCACAGTAACACAGATGACATTTCTATATCCAGAGGAGTGAAGCTCATTTTTGAATTCTATGCTTCCATCCACAATACCCATCGTAATGATCCTGGAGATGTTTTTTGCATTTGACATATCCGCAGCTCTGCGGCTTTTCTCTACGTATTTCGTATAAGCAGGAGTCAGAAGTCCTGTCAGTATTGCGAGAACGGCTATAATGATAACCAGTTCAACAAGGGTAAAGCCCCTGTTTTTTCTGTATCCCATCGAAATATTATCTCCCATATACTCAACTCCTGTAATGTACAGATTGATTGTAACCATTCAGCAGGCAGTATCCCTCAAGGTATACTGAACAGTTACGATAGAGTTATTATATCCTGCCGGACATGAAATTTCAATGAGGATGCAATAAACTTATGACGATTATAGGAAAATATTTATAAAAAGTTTATGCACAGGTATGAAATTATGTGTGATCATATTCTTAGAACGAAAAGTTCGTAAGAAAGGCTTGTGGTGGATGAAAACAGAAAGAGAGGTAGCAGAGATGTGTAATCTGAGCGATGGTATAGAACAGAAAGGTATTGCTAAAGGTATTACAAAAGGTATTATGTTTTCAATTCAGAGTCTTATGGAGAGTATGGGATGGACAATTGAACAGGCGATGGATGCACTTCAGATACAGACAGAAGAGAGAAATGGTTATCTGAATATGCTGAAGAAGTAAAAGAGTAAGAATATAAACAGTATGATGAAAAGAATCAGAGAAAATCCAGACAGAATTCCCTGATTCTTTTCGGTTATCGTAAAATCTCTTCAATAGTAGAAACAGTACTGAAAGTTCCTTTGTTTTTTGAGATGATCTTTTTGACTTGCTGGAGTTCAAAGTAGTTTACATAACAAATCAGTGTTTTATTATCTCCGGCAATGACACCGGAGGAGTTGATGATGGTACATGTCTTGTTCAGATCTTCTTTTATTTCCCGGATAATTTCGTCAGGATCCTTGGTGATGATCGTTACCTGTTTGATTGATTCGTAGTGATCAGTAAAGTGATCAATAATAGCTGTGGCAATGATATATACGAGCAGACTCAGCATTGCCGCATCCTGGTTGAGCAGAGCAAATACAGCAATATATACGCAGATGTTGAATCCAATCAGTAAATAGGAAATACTGTAATCTTTCCCGGTATGATTGTAGACATATTTTACAACAATATTGGCAAAAATCTCCGAACCATCGATACAGCCGCCGTTTCGAAGAATCAGTGCAAGTCCGACTCCGAGTATCATCCCACCGAATACGACGGCCAGGAAATGCTCAGTATTAAGTTCGAACGGGATTTTTTCGAAATAAGCAAGACCAATGGTATATACGACGAAACCGACAAATGTTTTTGCGAAGAAATATTTGCCGAGCAGAAAAATGCCGGCAACGAGAAAAGGAAGAAAAACGAGCAGAACACAGAGCGACAGATTATAACCGGTAAGTTTACTTATGATGATCGCGATTCCGGCAGTGCCATAATCAATCGCGTCATTGGGGAGCAGGATACAGGCGACCGAGAAACTGGCGATAAGTGCTCCGACTATGATTGCAAGATACGAAAATAATTCTTTGAATTTTTTATTCAATAGTCATCACCTCCAGAAGTCGTTTTGCTTTTTATAATAACAGAAAGCTGAAAAACTGTCCATTGAAAAAAGATTTATAAAAAGTTTATACACAGGTATGAAATTATGTGTTATCATGCATTTAGAACGAAAAGTTCATAAGAGAGGCTTGTGGTGGATGAAAACAGAAAGTACATTTGCGAAAATGATTTCTACCGCAGGAGAAAAGGCAGCAGATGTCCTGAACATCAAACCGGTCATGCATTTCAGCACAGGAAAGCTTGATACTTATCAGAAATGCCGTGGTATGAAAAAGTCTCGCAAGGTCATGATCGATGCAATGAAACACGAACTGGAAACCAATTTCCGTGAAGAATACGCTGCCGGAAAAGTATACCTGATGGCGGCTTCCAGCAGCACTGACAAAGCGACGGAAGAGTGGGTCAATCAGATTAAAGAAAAC
The DNA here is from genome assembly GCA_963597235.1 of bacterium. Lineage (GTDB taxonomy): Bacteria > Bacillota > Clostridia > Lachnospirales > Lachnospiraceae > Blautia_A. Next base: position 55,027 of record CAVBPN010000129.1, on the reverse strand, counting down.
TTCCCGGGAATGGAAGTCATGTGTGATAAGCTTTCTTTCGGTCTGTCCTGTCATATCGGCCCGGATGGTCTTGGAATCGGATGCACCTGTAAGCCAGTATAAAGTTCAAAAATTAATCGTCTTCCCACACAGGCAGCGGCAGATTGTTTTCCAGCGCATGTTTGATCGCTTTGTAGTGTTCTACTTTGCGATGAACGTGTGCGGAATCTTTCTGAAGCTGCCTGAGTTTTTCATCCACTATTTTTTCCTGGTCTTCCACAAGGAGGATGATATCATCAATATACCGTGCTTCATCTGCCTCATATTCAAAAAACTTTCGAAGGTGTGGAATGGTCATACCGGTACGTTTAAAACAGTTGATGCAGTTTAGGCGTTCAATATGTTCCTGTGTATAGATACGCTGTCCGGAAGCGTTTTTTTCGACATCAGGGAGTAATCCCTCACTTTCGTAATAACGGAGTGTAGAAGCTGGAAGCGAAAAAAGTTCAGATATTTCACGAATTGTATAAGTTTTCATGTAGATTCCTCCTTGACTTCAAGTATACTTTAAGTGATATCCTTTTGTAAAGACAAATCAGTTACTGTGAACGAAGTGAACAGTAACACAAATCATCTTCAGGAGGGATTAAAATGGAAAAATCGACTGTTTATTTTACAGATTTTCGTTGTCCTGTGGGAACCAGCCGGCTTGACAAGCTGAAAAAACTCTGTATTGCAGCTGGCATCAAAGATATTGATATGGATGGAAAATTTGTAGCGATCAAAATGCATTTTGGTGAACTGGGAAATATGGCTTTTCTTCGTCCAAACTATGCAAAAGTAGCTGCTGATCTGTGTAAAGAGCAGGGTGGTAAGCCGTTTCTGACAGACTGTAATACACTGTATCCGGGAAGCAGGAAGAATGCACTGGAACATCTGGATTGTGCGAATCTGAACGGATTTAATACGATCACAACAGGATGTCAGATTATTATTGGAGATGGACTGCGTGGAACAGATGAAGTAGAAGTTCCGGTTGTAAATGGAGAGTATTGCAAGACTGCATTGATTGGACATGCAATCATGGATGCAGATATTTTTATCAGTCTGACTCATTTTAAAGGACATGAGATGACCGGATTCGGTGGAACACTCAAGAATATCGGTATGGGATGCGGAAGCCGTGCAGGAAAGATGCAGCAGCATGCAAGTGGAAAACCGGCGATCAATAAAGATGTCTGTCGTGGCTGCCGTCGTTGTGCAAAAGAATGTGGAAGTGATGCGATTACTTATGTAAATAAAAAAGCAGTTATTGATTATGATAAGTGTAAGGGCTGTGGACGCTGCATCGGAGCCTGCAGTTTTGATGCTGTATACAATCAAAATGACAGTGCAAATGAACTTCTCGATCGCAAAATGGCAGAATATGCACAGGCAGTCTGTCATGGCCGCCCACATTTTCATGTTGCACTGGTTCAGGATATCAGTCCGAACTGTGACTGCCATGGAGAGAACGATGCACAGATCCTTCCGGATATCGGAATGTTCGCAAGCTTTGATCCGGTTGCACTGGATCAGGCATGTGCAGATGCCTGTCTGAAGGCTACACCGATTGAGAACAGCCAGCTTGGAGAACATCTGGCAGAACCTGGATGGCACTGTCATCACGATCATTTTAAAGATTGCAATCCAAATATCGAATGGAAAGCAACACTTGATCAGGCAGAGAAGGTTGGTCTTGGAACCAGAGAATATGAGCTGAAGAGAATAAAATGACACAGGTGTGGATGATAAGAGTTTTCGGCAGGAATATATGGACAATGCATGAGATGCATCATCATTGAATATTTTTTGACAAAGATAAGAAATATAAGTTAGAATGAAAGCTGTGAATGTCAGTAAGATGTTCACAGCTTTTGTTGGTAGAATTGCATAAAAAATGATAAAATATATCATCTATTCTGCCAATTTACAACATAACAAAACTGATGTATTATTGATACATCAGATGAAGCAAACAAAAGTAAAGGAGTTTTAACAGATATGGCATCAAGAAGTGAACAGGCTTATGAACGTCTGAAAGAACTGATATTGGAAGCTGAACCTGATACCTTCTTCAGTGTGAGAAAGTGTGCTGAAGAATTAAACTTCAGTTATACACCTACCAGAGAGGCGCTTTTAAAGCTCCATGCTGAAGGAATGTTAAGACTGGTTCCGAAAGTTGGTTTTTTCACAGTTCGGATGGATCTGAGAGATATCACTGATATTTATCAGAGCAGGGAATGCGTTGAGCAGTATGTTCTCCCGATCGTGATCCCTCACCTTACGGACGATGATAAAGCAATATTAAGAAAGAAGATAGATGAGCAGGAAGAAGCTCTGAATAAAGGTGACTTTGCGAAATACAGTGAAGTCGATTCGGAATTTCACTGTTACATGATCAATCTTATGAACAACAAGAAGTTATCTGAATTCTATGAGAATATAAGAAGTCAGTATCGTGCTGCTTCTAACAGCGTAGCTACAGAACACAGTAAGGTACCGATCGAGGAACACAGAAAGTTTATGAGACTCATAGATGAGGGCAGATACGATGAGGCTGTTCAGGTGATACACAGGCATACAAAGGATGCGATCCAGAGGATGCGAGAAGGGTATGTACGCATAGGCGTATAAGAAACAGGGGCAGAGAGGAGCAGGTTACTGTGAATATTTTATGAGCAGTTATTGTTTTCTCCTCTGCACATTAAAATCGATTTTTTTTACACTAACTGATGTATCAGTTATATACAAGCGATACATAACAGAAAAAGAGTTAATAAAATAACAAATAAACAGAAAATAAAGAAAGGATGGAGCAAAAAAGTGACGAAAAAGATTTTTCCTGAAAAGGTAACACTCTGTGAAGTGGTTACTCGAGATGGATTTCAGACAGCACCGGAAATTTATTCGGTGGAAGAGAAGGTAAGAATCGTCGAGGAAGTAGTTGATGCAGGATGTAAATGTGTTGAGGTTGGGGCTTTTTCCACCTATGAAACTATGTACAAGATGAAAGATACCGACAAGGTCTTTGAGAAGCTTCATAAAAAAGATGAGGTTGAATACAGAGGTCTGGTATATCTTCCGGATGATGTAAGACGGGCAGCAGCGTGCGGATGCGAGAAAATAAAATTAAATGTATCCGCAAGTATGGAACACAATAAAGCCGGAGCCGGAAGATCACCGCTGGAATCCATGAAGACTTTTGCAGAATCCGGGCAGATCGCGAGAGATAATAACATGGGATTTGCTGGTTCCATTTCATTACCATTTGCATCTCAGTGGGAAGGTGTGCTTCCTTATGAACTGATCAAGGATATTGTAAAAGCTTTTGCAGATGCAGGTGCAACACAGGTTTCTCTTTCTGATTCGGCAGGACTTGGAACACCAAAGATGGTATACGAGAGAACGATGCAGCTGAGGGAAGATTTTCCGGAGATGGACTGGATGCTTCATATGCATAATACAAGAGGCATGGGACTTGCAAATGTAATTGCAGCAATGGAAGCTGGAATCGATAAAATAGATACTTCACTGGCAGGACTTGGCGGATGTCCTTATATCAAAGGGGCAACAGGAAATATTTCAACTGAGGATGTTCTTTTCATGCTGGATTCAATGGGAATTGAAACAGGAATGGATTTTGAAAAGATCATGGTAGCCGGAGAAAAAATCATAAAGCTGGTGAAAGGTGTTGGAACAGACAGCTACCAGCAGAGAATAAGAGCACTGCAGAAAGCGTGACAATTATTAACTTAAGTTCATAATGGCCTGGTCCATTCATGATATAAACCTATGAAAGTAAAAAGAATTAATTATTTTAAGGAGGAAGAAACAATGGCAGAATGGAAATTCCCAAACGCAGGACAGATGGAGTCCGCAAACAAAATGTATTATCAGACAATGACAAAAAGAGATGTTGAGCAGAGACTGGAAAAAGATGATGTAATCATTATTCCGGTAGGTTCAACAGAAAACCATGGTAACTCCGGTCCGATCGGTGAGGATACATTTATTGTTTCACGTATCGCAGAAATGGTAGCAGAGAAGGTTGGCTGTACAGTAGCTGAACCAGTATGGTATGGTTCACATCCATTCCATCATATCGGACAGCCTTGTACAATCCCGCTTCCGGACGATGTATTCTGCTCTTTCCTCAGAGCTATCATCACAGGATTCTGGAACACAGGATTCCGTAAAATGATCTTTATCAGTATGCATGGACAGGAATACTCACTTCCGGTTGCTATTCAGGAATGGGGTAAAAAATATCAGGTTCCGGCAATGATCTATTTCGTAGACCTTCCACGAGTAATGGCGCAGACTCTGATGGACAAAGAGCATGGCGGACCATTCAACAGACCATTCCAGCATGCGTGCGAGGCAGAACAGAGTATTTCTCTTGCACTCTTCCCGGAATACTGCGATATGGAACATGCAGAAGATACAGATGTACACGGAATTCTTCCGGCAGGACATGTTGACCGTGGCGGTGATATCTATGGAAACCCGATCCCAGGACACTGCGTAGTTGGTAATGCTGGTATCGAATGTGTAACAGCACCACAGGGTGTGCTTGGACATGCAACAGAAGCTGATCCGAAGAAAGCAACAGCCTGCATCGAAAAGGTTTGCGATTATCTTGTAAAACTGCATCATGATATCCTTGAAGCTTGCCCTCCAGGAGTACTTCCGGATGCAAAATATATGAGCCAGAGAGATCCAGAAGAAATCGAAAAGCTTCTTAAAGGACCTACACATGGCGGAAAACACATCTACACAATTGCATGGCCATGCTAATTAAAACAGAAATATAAAAATACAATAACTGAATAAATTCCCATATTAAATTACCTGCTCTACTTAATTTTTCTGCGGCTTCCCTTATGAGAAGCCGCAGAAAAACCATACAGCATTCTTCAGACTGTCGGACTGCTTACTGTTGTGATAATAACCCGATCATGATATGCAAGACCTCCGCACAGTTCGGCTGTCTGAAGAGAGCTGTATGGATAAAATAAAAGAAAGAAGGATTGAGACAATGAAAGCACTCGTATATCAGGGACCTGGAGCGTTAGAAGTCCAGGATAGAGAAATCCCTTCACCAAAAAAAGGAGAGGTACAGATCAAGATTAAAAAAGTTTCTATCTGTGGTTCAGATCTTGGGGCATACAGACATGCGTCTGACAGATTTATGCCGCCACTTATATTAGGACACGAGTTTTCCGGAGACATCACAGAAGTCGGAGAGGGTGTTACATCCCTGAAAAAAGGACAGAGAGTAACTGTAAATCCGATGGTGCTGTGCAATGACTGCTATTTCTGTAAAAGAGGAGAAGGAAACCTCTGTGGAAACAGAAAGAGCCTTGGAACCGCAATCGGAGGAACACAGACAGATGGAGCAATGAGAGAGTACGTGACAGTTCCGGACTGGATGGTAGTTCCGATCGCAGATAATGTATCTTACGAGTCAGCGGCACTTCTTGAGCCATGTGGTGTAACTCTTGCATGTGCAAAGAAAGGACTTACATCAGAAGAAAAAAACACAGTAGTTCTTGGAGCCGGCCCGATCGGACTTCTGATCGTAAAATTCCTGAAAGCACTTGGCGTTGAAAATGTTATTGTGTCAGATATCATTGACAAACGACTGGAAAAAGCTAAAGAATGTGGCGCAGATCATGTGATCAACTCAAAGAAAGAAGACGCAGTAGCAGCTGTAAAAGTGCTGACAGACGGATATGGTGCAGATCGTGTAATCAATGCAGCAGGAGAATTTCTGATCAACCAGTCTTTTGAGATGGTTAAAAATGGTGGAACAAGCGTATTAGTTGCACTTGCTCATGCAAAAGTAGAAATTGATCCTATGGAAATCGTAGGCCGTGGACTTACATTCATGGGAAGTTATATGTTTACAACAGAAATGAAAGAAGCAGCACAGATGCTTGCAGATGGAAAACTGGTTGTAGAAGATCTGATCACATCTACATTCCCACTGGAGGATGGAAAGAAAGCATTCGATATTCTGTGTACACCGGATAATGACGAGATCAAGGTTCAGATTTCATGTGAATAAAAAATTTAAAATATAACAAATGGGGTTTAGTATTTTATAAGACAGGAGGATTTTTACTATGAGCGTTAAAATGAAAGCATATTGTTATGTAGCACCTTTCAAAATTGAAGAACAGGAAAGAGATGTACCGGAACCGGGAAAAGGACAGGTAAGAATTAAAGTAAAAGCAGTATCTATCTGTGGATCTGATACAGGCGGATTTAAAGGAACAAGTGCAATGCGGGTTGCTCCTCTGGTAATGGGACATGAGTTCTCAGGAATAGTAGACAAATATGGTGATGATGTGCAGAATCCGGAAGTACCGGTAGGCGGAAGAGTTGTAGTTTATCCAAACATTCCATGTGGAAAATGTCCAGACTGTCTGGCAGGACTTCCAAACCTCTGCGAAGAGCGTTTTATTCCAGGAACCACAATGCCGGCTGGCGGATATGATGGAGCAATGGCAGATTATGTTGTAGTTCCGGCAAATAAGCTGATTCCGATTTCTGACAAGATCAGCTTTGAAGAAGGATCTATGTTCGAGCCTACATCTGTAGCTCTTCGTGGAGTTAAGATGTTAAGTGATGTTAAAGACAAAACAGTTACAGTATTTGGAGCAGGTCCGATCGGTCTTCTGGCACTGGAATGTCTGAAATATCTTGGAGCAAAGGACGTCATCAGTATCGACCTGAATGAAGAACGTCTGAAAAAAGCTTTAGAGTGCGGAGCTTCCTATGTAATTAATTCAAAGGATGTGGATCCGGTCGAAAAAGTAATGGAAATCACAGGTGGCAAAGGTGCTGATGCCGGTGCAGACTGTGTCGGAATTGCTGTCAGCCTGAATACAAGCATGAAGATGGTTAAGAATGGCGGCGAAATCGCAATGATCGGTATGGCAACAGAGCATATGGATGGATTTGAATATAAATATGCAGTTGCTCATGAAATGAAATTAAAAGGCAGCTACTGCTATGTAGATGAACTTTATGAGATTCCGAAAATGATCGAAGAAGGAAAACTGGATCTCAAGAAACTGATCACATCTACAGTTCCAATGAGCCAGGTACAGGAAAGATTTGAAGATCTGGTATCCGGACATTCAAAAGAAGTAAAAGTAATTCTTAAGAATGATTAATCAGAACAGGGGGTAAGAGCTATGAAGATGAAAACAAGTCATTTTGGATTTGTGAATGAGGCAGACCGGATTGCAGCAGCAGGATATGATGGAATCGAACTTCATATTAAAGAGATCATGTCTTTTGATGATCTGGAATTCCAGAAAGCCAGAAAAAAAATAAAAGATTCCGGTCTTGCAAGCGAAGTTTTTGATAATCCCCTTCCACTGGATGTAGTAATTGCTGATAAGAAATTTGATATGGAATATTATACAGAATATCTGAAACAGGCAGTAGACCGTACAGCCCGCATGGGAGCAAGATATTTCGTATATGGAAACGGGAAGACGAGAAGTCTTCCCGAAGGAGAAGAAAGAGAAGAGGCAGCAAAGAAAAATGACGAACTGATCGTGAAATTATGTGAAATTGCTCAGCAGTATAATATTACGATCATGATGGAGCCGCTGGCTTCTGCTATCTGTAATTCTGTTCTCAGTATTCCGGAAGCTTATCAGTATGCGAAAAAACTGGGCTGTAAAAATCTGAAGACACTTCTGGACTTCAGATGGTTCGTAGAAGGCGGTCATGATTATTCAGTGATTGAAGAGTATGCCGATTTTATCAAACATGTACATGTTGATAATCCGAAATTTGCGTTCCCGGAAAGACGTGTGCCGATGCTCTGGGATGGTTTTAACTATGGAAAATTATTTGAGACTCTGAAAAATATTTCCTACAAGGGTTATATTTCATATGAGGCAAATACTTTTGATGATTATGATACAGATTTAAGAAAAGGTCTGGAGTTACTGAAACACTATGATATCTATTCCTATTGTGCCGAAGAGTTAGGAGAGTGCCGCGCTTAATCAGAAAGGGGAATGGCCAAAATGAAGAAACGTGAAAAATATCCAAAATTGTTTGAATCAGTTACAATTCGAAGAATGACTGTGAAGAATCGAGTGTCTATGGCTCCGATGGGAACCAACTATGGTGAGCAGAACGGAGAAATGAGTTTTCTTCATATGGATTATTATGAACAGCGTGCACAGGGCGGCGTTGGAATGATCATTGTCGAAAATGCCTGTGTTGATTTCCCTCTGGGTTCCAATGGAACTACGCAAATACGAATTGATCATGATAATTACATCCCGAGATTCTATAAATTATGTGAAACAGTACACCAGTATGGAACATGTATTGCGGTGCAGCTGAATCATGCAGGCGCGTCAGCAATGGATAAAAGAATCGGAATGCAGACAGTATCTGCATCAGATGTTCCATCAAAGCCAGGCGGATCCGTTCCACGTCCGCTGACAAAGGAAGAAATTCTGGAAATCGTAAAAAAATATGGTGAAGCTGCGAAGCGTGCACAGGCAGCTGGATTTGATGCAGTTGAGGTGCATGCCGGTCATGGGTACCTGATCAGTCAGTTTTTATCACCAAGTATGAATAAGCGTACAGATGAATTCGGAGGATGTCCGGAGAATCGGGCACGTTTTGCAAAAATGGTAATGGAAGAAGTGAGGAAACAGGTTGGATCATTTTTTCCGATTTTCTGCAGAATCAGTGCAGACGAACTGATTGAAGGCGGAAATACACTGGAGGACACACTGGAACTTCTGACATATTTTGAAAAAGAAGCAGATGTCATCGATGTTTCTGCAGGTCTGAACAGTTCCCTTCAGTATCAAATCGACAGTTGTCAGCTGGAAGACGGCTGGAGATCTTATATGTCCAGAGCAGTGAAAGAGAAATTTGGAAAGCCGACGATCACGACCGGAAATATCCGTTCGCCAAAGAGAGCGGAAGAAATACTGGAAAATGGAGATGCTGATTTTATCGGAATGGGACGTGGACTCATCGCAGATCCGAACTGGGTAAACAAAGTAGAGTTTGGTGAGGAATGTACAATTCGTAAATGTATTTCCTGCAATATTGGATGCGCGGGACATCGTCTGGCACAGAATACACCAATTCGATGTACTGTAAACCCGACAGTAAATGAATGGTGCACAGAAGAAAAAGTATCAAAACCATGTAATGTGGTTGTTATTGGTGGCGGAACAGCCGGAATGGAGGCTGCATGTACAGCGGCAGAAGCAGGATGTCAGACATTCCTGCTGGAGAAGAAAGAGGAGCTGGGCGGACTGGCGTCTCTGATCAGCAAAATACCGGACAAGAAGAGAATCCATGATTTTGTTGATTATCTGACAGTTCGTGCCGAAAATCTTCCGAACCTGTATACATTTACAGGGACAGAAGCTACTGCAAAGTTTGTGAAATGCCTTAAGCCGAATATTATTGTCAATGCAACAGGATCTCTGCCACTGCTGCCACCGATCGAAGGTCTGCATGACTGGATCGACAAGGATGGAAGCAAAGTATACTCTATTTTGAAAATGATTGATAATATTGACCGATTCCCACAGAGCTTTGACGGCAAGAAGGTTGTCGTTGTTGGCGGTGGTGCCGTTGGACTCGATGTTGTAGAATTTTTTGCACCGCGTGGTGCTGATGTGACGATTATTGAGATGATGGATCAGATTGGAAAAGACCTTGATCCTGTAAGTAAACTGCGTATGAAAGAGATTATTGAGAAATATAACGTCACAGAGCTTCCAAAAACTGCACTGACAAAAGTAGGAAAAGACAGTTTTACAGTAAAAACTCCGGATGGAGAACTGAAAGAGTATGCATTTGACTATGGTTTCGTCTGTCTTGGAATGAAGTCCAGAAGTCCTGTTCTTGAGGAGCTTGAAGAAGCTTTTGCAGCAGAAGAAAAAGTCGAGATTATGAATGTAGGTGACAGTGTACGTGCCCGCAGAATTATTGAAGGTGTCGCTGAAGGCCATAACATTCTAAAAACTTTAAGGAAACATGGATATCTCAGTAACAGGTAAGGTGGAAAATATGAGAAAATCAATCAATATCAGAGGAATGAAGCTTGGAGAAGGCAGACCGAAGGTATGCGTTCCGATCACAGGAAAATCAGAAGCAGATATTCTGAAAGAAGCAAAGCTTGCACAGGATGCAGGTGCTGATCTGGTCGAATGGCGTGTAGATTATTATGAAGATGTTCACAAAAGTGGAAAAGCTGCTGAAATGGCAGTAAAACTCAGAGAAACAGCAGGCGAAATGCCAGTACTGTTTACATACAGAACAGAGGGCGGTGAAAATCCGATTTCTCTGGAAGAGTATATTTCTTTAAATAAAAGTATTGCTGCAGGTAAAGCAGCAGATCTGATCGATATTGAGTTGTTCATGGGAGATGAGTTATGCCGGGAGTTCTGTGAGTATGCTCATCAGAATGGATGTGTTGTTGTTATATCAAGTCACGATTTTGAAAGAACACCAAATGATCAGACTATCGTTGAAAGAATGTGCAAAATGCGTGAACTTGGCGGTGATGTACCAAAGGTTGCCGTAATGCCGCATAATGCAGAGGATGTACTGACATTGCTGTCTGCGACTAATCAGTATGCAAATGTACATGCAGATGGACCGCTGATTACTATGTCAATGGGATGGCTGGGAGGAGTCAGTCGTATCAGTGGAGAGATTTTTGGATCATCTCTGACATTTGGAAGTACGCTGAGAAGTTCCGCACCGGGACAGCTGTCAATAAAAGAAGTTAATTACATTCTGGATGCATTGCATAAGGAGGAGGAAGAGAGCGCATAGGGCGTCGTACAGAAACAGTAATGGGGACTGTTTCAGAAAAGGAGGACCTTGTGAAAACTATAAAATGGCTGAATGAATATTTTGAAGAAGCTGTGATGATCATACTTCTTTCAATAATGACAATCGTAATGGGGGCACAGGTTGTCGCAAGATATTTTTTTAATTATTCTATTTCATGGAGTGAAGAGCTTACCAGATATCTGTTTGTCTGGAGTGGCTTTCTGAGTATTGCTTTCGCAGCACGCAATACGATCGCAATCCGTATAGATCAGTTTATTACCGGATTTTCATTTAAAACCAAAACATTAATATTGTGTGTGGATTATATTATTGAGGCTGTATTCTTTGGATATTTAATACCTCAGGCATGCACATCATTTTTTAAAGTGTTGGAAAGCGGACGCACAAGTACTGCAATGGGAATGCCGATGTGGATTCTTCAGGCTGCACCGTTGCTGGGATTTGTACTGGCAGAGTTCAGACTTCTACAGCAGATTTGGATAAAAATAAAAGAACTGAAGGAGGGTGAAACATGCAGGGAATAATTGTTTTTGTTATATTTTTTGTATTGCTGATCGTAGCAGTTCCGATTGCCACTGCGGTAGGAATTGCGTCTGTTTTTCCGGGACTCATTAATCCCGAATTCACCGGCAGCGTTTCTTACGTACTGCGTTCGATGCTGACAGGTCTTGACAGTTTTCCGCTTCTCGCCATTCCGATGTTCGTCCTTTCGGGAATTATCATGGCACGCGGAGGTGTATCGAGAAAACTTTTCGATGTATTTACCTATTTTATCGGAGATTTCAGAGCCGGTATGCCGTGCGCAGTAGTTATAACGTGCCTGTTTTATGGGGCAATTTCAGGTTCCGCACCTGCAACAGTTGCAGCGGTAGGAAGCATGACAATACCGATTCTTATAAATCTTGGTTATGACAAGAAATTTTCCACAGCGATCGTAGCCGTGGCAGGAGGACTGGGCGTAATTATTCCTCCAAGTATTCCTTTTATCCTGTTTTCTATGGCATCCGGCGAATCCGTAGGTAATCTGTTTAAGGCAGGAATTGTTCCGGGAATCCTTATTGCTGTATTGCTGATGGGATATGCAAAGTTCTATTGCTGGCGACATGGAGAAGATAAAGAAAATATCCATAAGGTAGTAAGTGCACTCAGAGAAAGAGGTTTCCTGAACCTGATGAAGGATGGAATCTGGGCGATCCTGACACCGGTTATTATTCTTGGCTGCATATATGGAGGAATCGCATCTCCGACAGAAGCAGCGGTAATTTCCGTATTTTATGCACTTTTTGTAAGTCTTGTTATTTATAAATCCCTCAGAGTAAAGGATATTCTGGCAATTTTGTCCGAATCGGTTCATACATACGGACCATTACTTCTGATCCTGATCGCATCCACGGCATTTTCCAGAGTTCTGACACTTCTGAAGGTGCCGCAGGGAATCAGTGGATGGATTTTAAACAGTTTCTCAAATCCGGTAATTATTCTTCTGGTAATCAATCTGTTTCTGTTATTTGTGGGTATGGTCATGGATACAAGTCCGGCAATTCTGATAACAACACCAATCCTTCTTCCGATCATAACAGAAATTGGCATGAACCCGACACAGTTCGGCATCATGATGGTAGTCAACCTGGCTATTGGATTTGTTACCCCGCCGCTTGGAGTTAATCTGTTTGTTGCCGGATCTCTGACAGGTGTACCTGTTGTAGAAATTGCAAAAAAAGCAGTTCCGATGATCATTCTGTTTCTTGTTGCACTGTTGATGATCACATTTATTCCGGCTATCAGCCTTGCTTTATAGGAGGGCTCGTATATGATAAGAGAAAAAAAGATAAACAGAAAAAATATAGTACCGGCTATGGCAGTTATAATTGCAATGTCTGCAGTCTGTTCCGGCCTTACAGGATGTGGAACAGAAACAACAGAAGAGAAAGCGACTCATACCTGGGCATTGGGAACAAGCAGTCCGGAGGATACAGTAACGCAGGTTTTTGCAGAAAGATTTGCAGAAGAAGTATCAAGCCGCAGTAACGGAGAGATGGCGATTGATATTTATCCGAACTCAACGATCGGAAACGATTCTGAGCTTCTTGAAAGCTGCGAGGAAGGTGACATTGCGTTTGTTGTACAGAATCCGGCACCACAGGTGAGTTATATACCGGAGACAGCAGTTTTTGACTACCCATGTGCATTTGAAATCATTGAAGAGGCACGAAATGCAGTAGATGATAAGGAGTTTTATGAAGAACTGGATAAGGCCTATAATAAATCTGGATATCAGCTGCTGAGTATAGCAGACCAGGGATTTCGTGTAATGACATCAAATGTAAAGGTTGAGAGTATTGATGATTTTAAGGGTCAGAAGGTTCGAACCATGGAAAATGCAAACCAGCTGTCCTTCTGGAAAGAACTGAAGGCAAACCCGACACCTATGTCATTCAGTGAAGTATATATCGGACTGCAGCAAAAAACGATTGATGCACAGGAGAACCCTATTGAAGTTATTGTGTCTGGTAAGCTCTATGAGCAGCAGGACTACATTATTGAGACAAACCATCTTCCACATTACATTACGCTGTTTATGAGTGAGTCACTGTTCGGTGATCTGAATGAAGAAGAACAGAAGATCATAACAGAAGCGGCAGATGCTGCCAAAGAGTATGCCAGAGAGCAGGCAGACGAAAGAATTGAAGACAGACTTAATATTATTGAGGCGTCAGGTACAGAAGTTGTGACTCCGTCTGAAGAACTGTACGCAGAGATGCGTGAAGCTTCACAGGGAACCTGCGATGCAGTAAGGGAGCAGGTAGGAGACGAACTGGTTGACAAATATCTGCAGAAATAATATCATATTTTTATATAAGAGCTAAAGGGCATATCATCAGGTAACAGGATATGCCCTTTTGTTCTAACTTGGAGATTACAGGGGTAAAAGGAAATGCAAAACCATTTTTTTATCAGAGACAAAAAATTCTATCATGTTCTGTCAAAAATGATCGTCGGTATTGCTTTTCAGAACCTGATTGCTTACAGCGTAAACATGCTGGACAATATCATGCTTGGAAGTTACAGCCAGACGGCACTTTCAGGAGCGGCTATGGTCAATCATCTCTTTTTTATTGTACAGCAGATCGGAATGGCAATTGGAAATGCACTGGTAGTTCTGGCCTCCCAGTACTGGGGACAGGAAAATAGAGAAGCGGTGCGCAGACTTACATGGATCGCGGGCAGATTTACAGCTGTGGCGGGCTGCATTATATTTTTGATCTGCGCATGTATTCCGGAGCAGCTGATCGGAGTGTTTACAGGCTCGGATGAGCTGATTTTAGAAGGAACAGCATATCTTAAAATCTTAAAATGGAGTTTTGTTTTATTTCTATTCAGCAATCTTATGATATCTATGCTGAGAAGTATTGAGGTTATTAAAATATCCGTGATGATATCCTGCGTTTCACTTATTGTGAATGGTGGTATAAATTATCTTCTGATTTTTGGACATTGTGGTTTCACGGAACTTGGGATACGTGGAGCTGCAATAGGTACATTGATCGCAAGAACAGCAGAAATGCTTATTGTAATTTTTTACGTGGCTCTGACAGATAAGAAGATCAGGCTGTTTTCGGAGATAAATAAGAACAAAAATAAGACATGGATGCGGACTCTTCAGAAGGATTACCAGAAGGTGTTTATTCCGATTCTGACGACATCCCTTTTGTGGGCGATATCTGTGCCGATGCAGACTGCCATTCTGGGACATCTGTCTGATGACGCTATCGCCGCAAATTCTGTTTCCAGTACGTTTTTTCAGTATATGAAAGTAATTATCGTGGCTATTTCTTCGGCCTCATCTGTCGTGATTGGTAAAGAGATCGGGAATGGTAACACAGAAAGGGTAAAAGCGGCTGGAAGAACCCTTTCGGTTATTGATGTAGGAACAGGTGTCTTTCTGGCAGTTGTTCTGATAATTTCAAAAAATCCTCTTTTATCCATTTACAGGATGAGTGAAACAGCGGCAGTCCTGGCAGATCATCTTATAGTGCTCATGAGTCTGGTCATGATTGGCATGTCTTATCAGATGCCGGTACATGTAGGAATCCTTCAGGGAGCCGGGGACACCCGATTTTGTATGTGGATGAATATGATCTCGACCTGGGGAATTGTTATGCCTTTATCGTTTATGGCAGCCTTTGTATGGAAACTGCCTGTAGAGCTGGTAGTTCTTATAATACAGTCAGATCAGTTCTTTAAGGGGATTCCGGTTTTTATGAGATTCAGAAGCTATAAATGGATACATAAGCTTACAAAAAAAGAATGTGTATAAGAATTTTTGGTTTCATAATCCGGGAGAGTTACTATGACAGGTTCATGTCCAAGTGCCGGAATGATCTTGTTCTTAAGATCTTCTGTTGTAAATTTGAGACTTGAAGTATTGATGCATGGATGGCAGCCAAAATAAGGATCCTTCATGACATCCTCATCGATCAGAAGCTGTACGTTCTTTTCATGGTCATTCATCAATCCCATGATGCTGACAGATCCCGGGGTGATATCCAGATATTTTTTCATGTATTCCGGTTTCGCAAAAGATAATCGGGAGGAGTTGATCTGTGCGGAAAGATCTTTTGTCTTAAAAGGTTTATTTCCCGGCATTAAAAGCAGATAAAAATTTGTTTCCTGGCGGTTACACAGGAACAGGTTCTTGCATATCGTAGTGTCATCGCCGAGCGTCCGGTCAATCTCCTCGCAGGCTTCCATCGTCATGGCTGCTTCATGGTCTACTCGTTGATACTCTACATTAAGTTTATCTAAAAAATCATAGACGCGAATTTCTTTATCCAGTCTGTTTTCTGTATTTTCAGGTCTTCCATTCTGTAATTCCATTGTTGCGGCTCCTTTTTTTCATAATAAAAGTGTAAATCTTTAACAATCAGATAAAGGATTTACACTTTTGGTCTGGTTATTGACTAATCTTGTAAGCTAGCTTCAATATCGGAAATTTCCTGCTTTAGTATTTCTTTTAATTTATCGTAGTCTTCCTTTTCGAGTAATTCAAGTTTTTGGTTCAGTTCAGTTAAACGTTTACGCAATTCATATTTAAACTGAATATCTGTTGGCATATAAATATCCTCCATATCGTTCACCGTCCTTTTGATTACTGAATTTTTTATGTAATCATTGTAACGGTATTTTTAGAAAGTGTAAACCCTTTATTTGATTGTCAATGTGCAAGTTAATACAGATATGGACAAAAATAAAATGTGGTTTTGTGATAAATTTTTTGAAAAAAGGTCTTTACAAACGACAAGAAACCATATATAATGCAGATAGAAACAAAGAAAAACAACAGAAAACATAAAAACAAACAACATAAAACCACAAATACAATAAGTCTGCTCATTTTGCGGACAACATTTACAGATTGAAATAGGAGGAATAAATATCATGAAAATTTTAGAGACAAAATTCGTACAGGGATTTATTAAGATGGCAAATGATGGTTACCTGCAGGGATGGCATGAAAGAAATGGTGGAAACTTAAGCTATCGTCTGAAAACAGAAGAAGTTGAGATGATCCGTCCACGTCTGAATGCACTGGGAGAATGGACACCGATCGGAACAGAGGTACCGGGGCTTGCCGGAGAATTCTTCCTTGTAACAGGAAGCGGCAAATATTTCCGTAACATCATCGTAGACCCGGAAGTATGTCTTGCGATCATTGAACTGGATGATAAAGGCGTTAACTATCGTATCCGCTGGGGACTGGTAGAAGGTGGAAGACCGACCAGTGAGTTGCCGACACATCTGATGAACCATGAAGTAAAGAAGAAACTGACAAACGGAAAACATCGTGTCATCTATCATGCACATACAACAAATACGATTGCACTGACCTTTGTCCTCCCACTGGATGATAAGATATTCACCAGAGAGCTCTGGGAATCCGCAACAGAGTGCCCGGTCGTATTCCCGGATGGAGTAGGAGTTGTTTCGTGGATGGTTCCTGGTGGAAGAGAGATCGCAGTAAAGACTGCAGAACTGATGAAAAAATATGATGTAGTCATCTGGGCACATCATGGAATGTTCTGCTCCGGAGAAGACTTTGACCTGACCTTCGGTCTGCTCCATACAGTAGAAAAATCCGCAGAGATCCTGGTTAAGATCCTTTCCATGACGCCACATAAACTGCAGACAATCCAGCCGGATAACTTCCGTGCACTTGCAAAGGATTTCAAGGTAACACTGCCGGAAGAATTCCTTTATGAGAAAGAATAAAATAATGAATAAATAACGAAGGAGAAGTTTTTCTCGCGAATTCGATGTTTATATCCATAAAAATTCCTCGATTATTAAAAACAGAGATTTTAATAGTTCATATTTGAAGTAAACAGTGAATTCATTATACTTCTTATAGAAGAATTGTCAAGGAAGCTCTTTACGCCTGGTCTTTTGATAAGTGAGTATCTGATAAAGCACAATCACTGCCCAGTCAATTCCGGTTGCCAGTGATTGTGCTTTAAGGCCCAGCCTGTCAATCAACAGGTAAGAAATCACAACACGAATAGAAATCTGGATGATTGTTCCAATCACTGGAACTTCTACTCTTCCGATTCCTCGGAAAAAGCCCACAAAAGAGCTTCCGGTGAAGCAAAGGAAGTTTGGTAACCAGGATCATCAGAATGGATAAAGTTACTGCCAGAGTAAGCATAACGGTCAGGCCCTGTCTGAGTCCGGATCTGTACATTTGGTTCCAGTTTCGGACTCCTCAATATTATCAAATATGGTTACGGAACTTTCACAACGATTGTTGGGCCTGTTATGCTTATTCCACTGATTGTAAGTGTACCTTACAGATTATGGAGAGATAAAAAAGATGGCGTTCTGGACAAAGATTATAATTTAGTTTCAAAAGATTGAGAAAGGAGATCATCAAAGAACTCGAAGCTGGAAAAACAACACTTGAAATATATGGTTTTGACAAAATTATCGATCATAGAAAATGCAGCTAAGCAATTTCAAAAAGCTCTGTCGAAAAAGGCAGAGCTTTTTTCGACATAATTTCTGTATCGAAACTATTGAAAAAACTTCTGTTATCATCTAACATAGTTAAGTTAGAGGGGAAAGGTAGTTTTACCAGATTTCTCCAAATGATAATAGAAGAGGTTTTGTAATGGCAAACGACAAAAAACAGATATTAGGGCATGTCCTTGCATGTGGAACGCAGATCATGTGGGGAGCAACCTTTGTATCTACGAAAGTACTTTTAAAATATTTCTTACCTGTAGAAGTATTGTTTACACGTGCAGTGCTGGCCTTTCTGGCATTGCTTATATTTTATCCACATCATCTGAAACTGAAAAATTCCAGACAGGAACTGGCTTTTGCCGGAGCAGGACTGTTTGGCATTGTAATGTATTTTATGCTGGAGAATACTGCTCTGACAATGACGTATGCATCCAATGTCGGAATCATTGTTGCGTGTGCACCGTTTTTTGTGGCGGTAATAGCAGGAATCTTTTTTAAGAATGAAAAGTCAGGAATCTATTTCTACATAGGATTTGTAGTTGCAATCGCAGGAGTCATTCTGATCAGTCTGAATGGACAGAAAAACTTTCAGCTGAATCCAATGGGAGATGGACTGGCATTTATTGCAATGATCTCATGGGGATGCTATTCTACGTTGATCAAAAAGATTGGAGAATGGGATTATCCGACAGTTGCGGTTACCAGGAGAATTTATTTCTATGGGATTCTTTTCTTAATCCCGGTGCTGATCCAGCAGAAAGCTTCCTGGAAACCGGAACTTATGATGAAACCGGAAGTGCTTTCTAATTTCCTGTTTCTGGGACTTTTTGCAAGTGCGGTAGGGTTCCTGCTCTGGAACCTTTCTACGAAATGGATCGGTGCGGTGAAGACAAGCGTGTATATTTATGTTTCACCGGTAGTGACGGTAGTACTGTCCATGCTGGTGCTTCATGAAAAAATGACCGTAGTATCTGTGATTGGATCTGCGCTGATCTTTGTGGGACTGGTGATCTCGCAGAAAAGAAAAGCCACCGGGGACGGAGTTTGATGGTATTCAACTCCGCTCCCGGTGGCTTTTTGGACTATTTTATGGGCAGCATGAGTGCGATCGTGCTGCCTTTTTCATTGCTTTCGAGCACTTTTACCTGTCCGTCATGCTGTCTGGCAATTTCTGTTACGAGGGCGAGTCCAAGGCCGGCACCGCCCATGGCACGGCTTCGGGATTTGTCTACGCGGAAAAACGGGGCGAAGATTTTTTTCTGATATTCAGGAGAAATTCCAATGCCGGTGTCAGAGATTTCAACGAAGGCATAGTCTGCCGGCTGAGGCCGTGAAGAGGTATCCAGAATGGCTTTTCCCGGATGGATATTTACCGTTACTTTTCCTGAAGGATGGTTATATTTGATCGCATTTTCCACAAGATTATACACAGCACGGTAGAGCAGAAGATAACTTCCGGTAACAGTACAGTCGCCATTTCTCTGAGTCAGTTCAATCTGTTTCTGCTCAGCCACTGAAGCCAGATCACAGAAAACCTCTTCTGTAAGTTCTGCCAGAGAAATTGTCTCAGAGCGTTCAATTGTCTGAATACCGGTCATATCGAGAAGGACTTCTGTCAGATGAGAAAGCCGTCCGGTCTGTTCCTGGATCATGGAAAAAATTTCCCGGTATTCTTCTGTGGAAGGTTCTTTTTTTCTGGCAAAAACCTCCAGATTTGTCTGCATGACAGCAAGAGGTGTCCGAAGCTCATGTGCGGCACTGGCAGAAAACTGCTTCTGTGCGGTGAATGTATCATCCAGACGGGAGAGCATTTCATTAAAAGAAACAGTCAGATGAGAAATCTCATCGTTGCTCTCAGGGATTTCCAGAGATTCTGAAAGATTCTGTGCCTGTATTTTCTCAATTTTCGCACTGAGCTTATGTAAAGGAGACAGCGCATGGCGGCTGATAAAATAAGTTCCGATACTGCTCAGGAGAATGATGATCCCGGTAGCAATTATGCTTCTGATGCGGAACAGGTTTTTGGATGACTGCATCTGTTCAGAAAGATCCGGGAATAATACGGTCGGGTCTACATGAAAAGTAATCGGCTCGGAGCCGGTTTCATCGACCTGTACGATATAATTTTCCAGATTTTCCATTCCAGTGACCGCCGAACGACTGATAAAAAAGTACATCAATATGCAGGTGACGCTCACAAGCAGGGTGATGATCAGTGTCAGCCGCCACTGTAGGGAAAGTTTTTTTGAAAAATTTTTCATTGCATCTCCTCCATCAGAATATAGCCCTGACCAATTTTGTTCTGGATAGGGTCGAAGCCAAGGGCAGTACGAAGTTTTTTGCGAAGAGAAGAAATATGGACACGTATGGAATTGCTGAAGCTGTTGACACTTCCGTCCCAGAGATGTTCGATCATTTCTTCCGGGCTGATGATCCGACCCTGGTGGATCAGAAAGTATTCCAGAAGAGCACTTTCTTTTCGTGTCAGGGAAAGTGGGGTGTCGTCTGCACTGGCTTTTCGGGTACGGGTGTCGAAGGTGATTCGTCCGCATTTCAGGCAGACATCTTCCTGGATAAATTTTCTCCGGGTGAGGCTTCGGATTCTGGCTTCCAGTTCTTCGAAGTGGAATGGCTTGGTGAGGTAGTCGTTGGCACCGAGATCCAGTCCTTCTACTTTGTCCTGAATCTGTCCGCGGGCAGAAAGAATCAGAACAGGAGTTGTACTGTCTGACATTCGAAACTGCCGCAGGATTTCCAGTCCGTCAATTCCCGGAAGATTCAGATCCAGAAGGATCAGGTCATAGCTTTCTGTCATACATAATTCCAGACCTTCGTTTCCGTCAAAACAGGTGTCTGTTTCATATCCATTCATACGAAGTCCCTCTGCGACAGAGAGGCAGAGCTGCTGTTCATCTTCTATTATTAATATGTGCATGTAAGATCGATCTCCTTTTCGTGTGGTGATACTTGAGAATTGTTTGCTTTGTATCAGATGCTTTTATAATTTTATCTGATATTATCATATCATGTCACATATAAAATTCCTGTAAAAAAAATCACTTATTTAATTGATAAATCATTATTTGGATTAAAAAAATTTTATTTTCGTATTTTCTTAACACCAATTTTATAGACAGTATGGTATAGTTCTGTCTGTAGTAATCGCAGTGAGCACAGCTCATACAGTAAAAAAAGAGAATGGAATCAACTGAAGGGAGAATATAAATCATGAAATTCAGAATGCAGAAAATTACAGCACTTATGGCGGCAGCAGTATTGGGTATCTCCTCATTTGGCAGTGTATCGGTAATGGCAGCAGAAAGCACAGAGACAGAAATCGCAGATACAGAGGGAGAAGTGATTACAATGGACGGAGATGCGATCTCATCAGATCTGATCGCAGGAACATTTAAACCATCAGAGACAACCGTACCGGTGCAGGATTCTTATGAATATGGCTTTATGGGACTGAAATTTTCACTTCCAAAAGATCTGCTGAAACAGATGGAAGAGCAGAGTATTGCGATGATTACGAATGAAGACTGGACAGCCAATGCAGATGCAGTAAAATATGCATATTTCAGCTGGTGTGAGATGACAGAGGAACAGAAAGAAGCAGAAGTTGACAAGATCGGAACCGGATATGATGAATGGAGAGACAGTCTTGCAAAAGTCGGCGTGCTCGGTATGTATGATGAAGAATCCCAGGAAAAACTGGACGAGATCACAGGCTGTACAGATCACAAAGAACTGGGAAACAGCAGTGACGGAACATACAAATATTATCTGAGCATCAACAAAGATGCGGAAGGAGCGTTGAGAAATGAAATCGAAGAGATTGATGCAACGCTCACAGATATGACACCATTCCAGCAGATTTCTGTATTTGAAACACCACAGGACACAAACGGCAATTCGGCAGATGCCACTTCAGTAGGAAGTTTTGAAACAACCGGAATCGGCGGAGAAACCTATACAGAAAAAGTGTTCAGCGACTATGACCTGACACTGGTGAATATCTTTACCACCTGGTGTTCTCCGTGCGTCAATGAAATCCCGGAACTGGAAAAACTTTATCAGGAAATAAAGGACAGTGGAATTGGAGTTGTCGGAGTAGTTCTTGATACAGTAGATGCAGATGGCAATCAGGATGAAGATACAGTAGAAAAAGCAGAAATCCTCAGAGAAAAAACAAAAGCTTCCTATCCGTTCCTGATTCCGGATTCTACGATGATGAATGGACGCTTAAATGGAATTTCTGCATTCCCGGAGACTTTCTTTGTAGATAAGAATGGAAATATTGTGGGTGAGACTTATACAGGAAGTCACAGTCTGAGTGAATGGGAAGATATTGTAAAAGAAGAATTTGATAATATTTCTAAATAGTAGATCTGGGCAGAAAGATAAAGGAAAGTTATGATAAAAAAATTAACAGAAACAAAATGGACAGGAGTTGTTTTGGCAGTAGTTGGGATTCTTCTGATGATTTTTGGAATCTACAGAGGCGAGATGTCTGTTGTTTTTACAAAAGCAATTAATATCTGCATGGAGTGTATCGGAATTGGATAATAAGAAAATGAAAATAAATGAGTGGCCGCGTCATGGAATCCAGGCATTATGGGCCTTGCTGACAAATAGTCATCTGTCTGGATTTATGACCGGCAAGATTTATACCGGAAAACTGAAAAATGTCTGTGTTCCGGGCCTGAACTGTTATTCCTGCCCTGGTGCGACAGGGGCCTGTCCGATAGGAGCTCTTCAGGCTGTGATCGGAAGCTGGAACTTCAAAATGGCATATTATGTGGTGGGCTTTCTGATCTTTGTCGGAGCACTGCCTGGCAGACTGGTCTGTGGATTTCTCTGTCCATTTGGACTGATTCAGGATCTGCTCAATAAGATTCCGTTTCCAAAGAAGATTCGGACATTTCGCGGGGATAAACTGCTCCGCAGACTGAAATACGTGATCTTTCTTGTGTTTGTGATTCTTCTTCCGATGTTTGTGGTAGATATCATGGGACAGGGTGCACCGTATTTCTGTAAACTGATCTGCCCGGCAGGAACACTGGAGGGCGGACTTCCGCTGGTACTGCTGAACAAGTCCATGCGAAGTGCGGTGGGATGGCTTTACATATGGAAGAATGTGATTCTGGTAATCACTGTCATTCTTGCCATCATGATATATCGTCCGTTCTGCAGGTATATCTGTCCGCTGGGAGCTTTTTATTCAGTATTCAATAAAGTGTCTGTTTTCCGCTATCGTATAGATCAGGAAAAATGCATTCACTGTGGAAAATGTGTAAAAGAATGTCAGATGGAAGTCAACCCGGTGGAAAACCTGAACAGTGCAGAGTGCATACGATGTGGCAGATGTAAGAAGGCCTGTCCAACACAGGCAATACAATGTGGCGTGAAAAGATGATGTACCTCACTTTGTTTATCTGATATAATAACTTTATTTATATCAAGATAGAAGAGGAGACAGTAATTTATGATCTGTGGAATGACTTATTTTCAGATATGCCTGTATTTTTTAATCTATTCTTTTGGTGGATGGATCGTTGAAGTTATTTTTCAGGCAGTAACACTTGGAAAGGTTATAAACCGAGGATTCTTACAGGGACCGGTCTGCCCGATATATGGTTTTGGTGTATTGTCCGTTTTTGCCCTGTTTAATACGATTCAGAGTGGAGGTCACCAGGTTGGCGGAGTGATGATCTTTGTTTTTGGATTTGTTTTGGCTACGTTGGTAGAACTGATCGCAGGATGGCTGCTGGACGTGTGTTTTCATGCGAGATGGTGGGATTATTCAAAAAAACCGTTTAATTTTCGGGGATATATCTGTCTG
Organism: bacterium; assembly: GCA_963597235.1. GTDB lineage: Bacteria > Bacillota > Clostridia > Lachnospirales > Lachnospiraceae > Blautia_A. Next base: position 31,272 of record CAVBPN010000129.1, on the reverse strand, counting down.
GAATTTTCTTTAATGTGGGGAATTGCAATAGTACTGGTTGTAAATATTTTTCAGAAGTATGTGGAAAATCAGACATCACATGCACCTGCAACATGGGAATGTATTGTGATAGCTGTTTTATATGTCGTATATTTCGTGGATTTTGTTGTGACTGTAGCTGTGCTCCGCGGACTGAACAGAAAGCTTACCAAACTTGATAGTGTCAGTTCAAACCTGAGAATGGTAAGCGACAAACTCAGCAGTACTCTGGCAACGACCACAATCGATGCGGCTGAGAAAGTCGGTGAGGGAAAAGTACAGGCAGCACTTGCAACGGCAGAGCTGCGAGATGCAACAGTTGCTCAGAAAGAAAAATCTATTGAAATGCTCCGTATAAAGAAAGCGGAGCTTCAGGCTCAGTTTGATGAAATATCGAGTTCCATTACAAGCCATACAGCATTTGGTCTGGGACGAATTCTTAAGGCTTTCCCTGAGATGAAACACAGGGATTATTTTGAACTGATCCAGGAGCTGAAGAAGAAATTGAAATAAATAATAACAGAAAAGTGACGATCGTAATATTCGAGAAAGGACATTAATATATGAAAAGAAAACAGATAACCGCAGTAATATCAGCAGTAACAATGCTCATGGGAACTACAGTCTATGGAGCTGGAAATGTAAGTGCCGCGCAGGAGACTAAAACGGATCAGAGTACGATTGAGAGTACTTTGAATATTGCTAACTATATTGGAGATGAAGATACAGAAAACCTGTTATACATGGAACTTGGAGCAGCTCTTGGAAAACCGAAAGAGGAAGTTTGTGAAACAATCATTAATTATATCAACAAAAGCAGGCAGGAAGCGTAAGAAAAATTCAGAAAAAAATCTGTTTGACTTTTTGAAAAACAGGAAATATAATAATTGCAAACGAGTAGCAAGTAAGCGTAAATCCAGTTTATCTGCTACTCGTTTTTCTTTTGTTAAAATATAATATTTGCCATGAAAAAGTGTGTAGCCTGCCAGCGTAAGTCCAGCTTATATGACAGAGCTCTATTTTTTTGTGCAGAAAAGGAGGAGTGAAAGCAAAATGGCAGAGAGTAACAAGATGAAAGATATGCCAGTGAATAAGCTGATGATCCAGATGGGGATTCCAATGATCTTATCTATGGCATTGCAGGCGGTTTATAACATTGTAGACAGTGCATTTGTAGGAAATATGAGAGTGGGCAGTGAAGCGGCATTGAATGCGCTGACGCTGGTATTTCCGGTTCAGATGCTTATGGTTGCGGTAGGAATCGGAACTGGTGTAGGAACCAATGCGCTTCTTGCAAGGACACTGGGACAGGGAAACAGTAAGAAAGCAGCAAAGGTAGCAGGAAACAGTCTGTTTCTGGGAGTGATCATTTATGCAGTCTGTTTACTGTTTGGTATCTTTGGAGTGAAAGCGTACATTTCATCTCAGACAGTAGATGCAGAAGTACTTGAAATGGGAGTCAGCTATCTGAGGATATGCTGTGTGATTTCTTTTGGAATCATCTTCTTTTCTTTATTTGAAAAACTACTTCAGGCAACAGGACGTTCTCTTTATTCGACAATCGGTCAGGTGGTCGGAGCTGTTGTAAATATCATTCTTGATCCAATCATGATCTATGGCATTGGACCGGTTCCGGAAATGGGTGTAAAAGGTGCGGCTTATGCAACCGTAATCGGTCAGGTGGCATCCGCTGGGTTACTGTTTATTTTCCATATGAAACTGAACAGGGAATTTGAACATGGAATGAAATACATGAAGCCGGATACGGGTATTATAAAAGAAATCTATGCGATCGGACTTCCGGCGATCATTGCACAGGCACTGATGTCTATTATGGTATATGTGATGAATCTGATCCTGAAATTTAATCCGTCAGCACAGACAGCCTATGGTCTGTTTTATAAGGTACAGCAGTTTGTTCTGTTCCTTGCGTTTGGACTCCGAGATGCGATCACCCCGATCATTGCGTTCGCTTATGGAATGCGAAGCAAAAAAAGAATCCAGGATGGAATCAAATATGGACTTATTTATACGATTGCATTAATGATTCTGGGCATTGCGATCACAGAGATTTTCCCTGCTTCATTTACCACACTGTTTAACGCAGGACAGTCGAAAGAGTATTTTATCAGTGCAATGAGAGTGATTTCTTTAAGTTTTTTGTTTGCGGGAATCAATATTGCCTATCAGGGAATTTACCAGGCTCTGGATGGCGGCATAGAATCCCTGGTTATTTCTCTTTTGAGACAGTTTGTAATTATCTTACCGCTGGCAGGAATTTTTTCTATATTTGTCAGAAACGGTCAGGTGGGCGTTGTATTGATCTGGTGGGCATTTCCGATCACAGAGGCGATTTCATGCCTGGCAGGGTATGTATTCTTAAAGAGAATCAGAAAAAATAAAGTGAGCGTTCTCAAGTAAGGAGGAAGAGAGATGGCAAAAAGAATCATTACGATCAGCAGGGAATTCGGGAGCGGTGGACGTTTTATTGGTGAGGAGGTAGCAAAGAAATTAGGGATTGCCTATTATGATAAAAATATCATCAATCAGATTGCAGAAGAGTCCGGTCTGTCACCAGATTATATTCAGGAAAGTGCAGAGCTGTCCCCGAAAAAGGGGATTTTGGCATATGCACTTGCCGGACGTGATATTACCGGAAAATCTGTAGAAGATATGGTATATGAGGCGCAGAGAAAAGTTATTTTGGAACTGGCAGAGAAAGAGCCATGTGTGGTCATTGGAAGAAATGCAGATTTCATTTTGAAAGACCGGGATGATGTGCTGAATGTTTTTATACATGGAAATATGCCGGAAAAAACAGAGAGAATCTGCCAGCTGTATAATATCAGTGAGCAGGATGCTGTAAAGATGATGACAGACACAGATAAAAGACGTATGACAAATTACAACTTTTATACAGACCAGAGATGGGGAAAAGCCAGTAATTATACACTGTGCCTGAACAGTTCGCAGCTTGGATATGATAAGTGCGAAGAAATAATCATAGAGTGTGTGAAGTAAATAACATTGTATTATACCCGAACGGGGATAGTTTATAAGAAATACATAAAATTATACCCGTTCGGGATTATTTTCCTATTAAGACTTGAATTTATACCCGTTCGGGATTATTATGATTAATATGAACAGAATTGGAAAGTATATAAAAGAAGAAAGAAAAAAGGCAGGTCTGACACAGGAAGAGTTTGCGATGCGTTCCGGTCTGGGACTCAGATTTGTGAGAGAACTGGAGCAGGGAAAAGAGACTGTGCGTCTGGACAAAGTAAACCAGGCACTGGCAATGTTCGGAAAAGAAGCTGTACCGGGAGAGAGGGAGGATTAACAGGGATAGAGTGTAACAGCTGACAAAGTAAAACTATGAAATTTAATAGCAACTTATAAATTTGCTAATATCTTCCAAATCAAAAGCAGATTCGCTAACATGAATACATCAGGTAATTATTATAGAAAGAAATCTGGAGGTATAGTTGATGTTAAATGAATCTGTGATTAAAGTATTAAAGAATGGTATGTGGGATCTTGCCACATGTGCGAATGGGGAACCAAATGTAGTGCCGGTAGCTTTTAAAGATGTCACTGACGATGGAAAACTGGTTGTAGGAGATGTTTTCCTTGAGACAACTTTAAATAACATCAAAGCAAACGGTGGAAAGATTGCGATTTCTGCATATGATGCACAGAGTCTTGAGGGATATCAGATTAAAGGGACTGCTGAATATGTAACAGAAGGAGCAATTGTAGACACCTTTAAAGCTATGGTAGAGAAGATGTTTAATGGAGCGACAACCGCAAAGGGAGCACTTGTTATTACACCTGCAAAAGTGATTGTTACAACACCGGGTGCTGAAAATAAGAAAGAAATCTAAAATTCGGGTCACTAATAAATTTCATAGTAACTTCAAAAGAGAGCACCTTCAGGCTATAATAAAACCAATAAATAGCTTGAAGGTGATTTTTTATGGCGAAATATAAGAAAAAATTAGAGGATGATATACGCTGTCCTCTGGAATATGGACTGGCAATCTTTGGCGGTAAATGGAAATCGCGCATTATATGTGTGCTGGCTGCCAATGAAAGACTGCGTTATAGTGAACTCCGCAGAGAAATGTACAATATCACGGACGCTGTACTGGCAGCAACGTTAAAAGACCTGATCGAAGATGGAATCATAGAAAGGAAATCTTATGATGAAATTCCACCTCGTGTCGAGTATTCACTGACACAGAAGGGAAATTCCGTTGTCCCTATTTTACAGAGTATATGCCAGTGGTCAGATGTTTTTTACAAAGAAGATGGCACAAACGAAATGGTACAGTGTCAGAAATGTGATCATCACAGATAAGGAGCGAGGTTATGTTTAAATACACAGTAGTGGGAGCAGAAAATGAAAGATGATAATGATCTGCTGGCAGTCATGCCTGTACCAAAGGCTTTCCTGAGACTTGCACTTCCGGCAGTGGCAGCGCAGCTTATTAATATTTTGTATAACCTGGTAGACAAAATGTTTATTGGACATATTCCGGGAGTGGGAAAGCAGGCTCTGGCTGGTGTTGGAGTAACAGCACCTGTGATTCTGGCTGTTTCAGCTTTTGCAGCTCTTGTAAGTATGGGCGGTGCACCGAAAGCATCCATTTTTATGGGAAAAGATGACAATGAGCAGGCAGAAAAAGTCATGGGATGCTGTACATGGATGTTGATCATATTGTCTGTGGCATTAACGGGAATTATGCTGACTTTTGGAAAAATGATCTTGCAGCTGTTTGGTGCAAGTGATGATACAATTACCTATGCAACAGATTATATGAATATTTACTGTCTTGGTACATTGTTTACACAACTTACATTGGGCCTGAATGCTTTTATTACCGCACAGGGAAAAACACTGGTCAGCATGTGCAATGTTGCTGTCGGTGCGGTGACGAATATTGTTTTGGATGCGATACTGATTAACGGATTAGGCATGGGAGTAAAAGGGGCAGCACTGGCAACCGTTATTTCACAGGGCGTGTCAACATGCTTTGTGCTTCATTATCTTAGAAAACCTGAAAGCAAACTAAAGCTTCGCTTAAAAAATATCCATTTTGATAAAAAACTTTTGCTGCCCTGTGTTCTGCTTGGTACATCACCGGCATTGATGCAGCTGACAGAAAATATGGTTGCGATCAGCTTCAACACATCTTTGCAGAAATATGGCGGTGATATGGCAGTAGCTTCCATGAGTATTCTGAACAGTATTATGCAGTTTGTTATGCTGCTTTTGCCGGGACTGGTGCAGGGAGCGCAGCCATTGCTGAGTTACAATCTTGGTGCAAAAAATATCCACCGGGTAAAGAAAACATTTCGATTATTACTTGTATGCTGTGTCGGTGGATCGTGTTTGATCTGGCTTGTGTGCATGACAGCACCAGCGGTTGTTGCAGGTGTTTTTACAGATGATGTGGATTTGATTGCTTATACGGAAAAGAGTCTGCGGGTGTATCTGGCAATGCTTTTCATATATGGCGTACAGGTTGCATGTCAGTATAGCTTTGTAGCACTGGATCAGGCAAAAAAAGCAATTTTTCTTACCATATGGCGTAAAATTATTTTGCTTATACCTTTGATCTTTATTCTTCCCCGGATTTTGTCCGGTTCGGTAATGGGAGTGTACTTGGCGGAACCGATTGCGGATTCGATTGCGGTATGTACTACAGCACCGATGTTTTTCTGTTATTATCGGAAACTAAAATGACAGAGGCTGGCGTAGTGGCATCATAACGATGCCACTATTTCTGATATTGCGACCAGTGTGGCTTCGCCGCTGATCGTGATCCTGTTCTGTTCCTGGAGTGTGCAGTGCAGGTAGCCGCCACGGCGGGATGCCTGATAGGCATAGATTTCTTTTTTGTTTAATTCTTCGGACCAGTATGCTGCGATCTGGCAGTGGGCGGAGCCGCATACCGGATCTTCCGGGATGCTGAGTTTCGGACAGAAACTGCGTGAGACACAGTCGGTTTCCTTACCCCTGGCAGTGGCATTCTGGATTCTTCCTTCGATTCCTTTCAGAAGTTCCTGATCTGGATTCATGTTTCTTACAATCTCTTCGGATTCAAATACACAGACGAGATCCAGACCAAGCACGGCCTTTATCGGACGAACACCGAACGCTTTTTCCATCGCATCTGTAACAGGAATTTCCTGCAGTTCGTAAGTCGGGAAATCCATCTCGTAAAGATTCCCTTTTCGGTGAATCGTCAGTTTGCCACTCAGTGTATCGAATGTTACTTCATCGCTGCCCGGTTCATAATAATTCAGTATGACGTAAGAAGATGCCAGCGTAGCATGTCCGCAAAGTTCTACTTCCGTACCCGGCGTGAACCAGCGAAGATGGTATCCCTGTTCTTCTTTTACAATAAAGGCAGTTTCGGAAAGATTATTTTCCATTGCCAGTTTCATCATGGCTTCTTCTGATGGCCAGCTCTCCATGACACAGACGGCGGCAGGATTTCCTGCGAATGGCTTGTCTGTGAATGCGTCTACGATATATTGCTTCATAATAGAGATCCTCTCTTGAAATAAAATATGCACTTAGAATAATAATAGCACAGTTCATCGGATGTTGCTTATAGAAAACATCCAGAAAATTTTATCAGTTGATTTTTACAGGTCAATTCCAGTATTCTATATATAAAGCAATCTCCAAATAGAAATAACAGAAGGGGGACGATACAGGCATGGGTTTGATACAGCGGATGAAAAATCAACAGACAATGACAGAGCGTGAGCGTGACATCTGCAATTATATACTGGAACATCCGGAGAAAGTGGAGTCGATTTCTTCGCGGGAACTTGGACATGCGACGTTTACGAGTGCGGCATCGGTGACACGTCTGTGCCAGAAACTTGGAATGAAAGGTTTTCCGGAATTCAAGATTCAGTTTGTTCGGGAACTGCAGAACGGGCAAATGGAAGAGTCACAGGAAGAGGTTACGATATCGGAACGGGAGAATGTTGTGACGATCGTGAGAAAAGCAACTCATGTCCAGCAACAGGCGATTGAAGAAACAAAGAAGGAAATTTCCTACAGCCAGCTTGTCCGGGTGGGAAAACTGATCGCAGAAGCCTCCTGTGTGGATTTTTATGCTTATGATATGAATGTGTATCTGGCAGAATATGGCCGCTCTTTGCTTTATCACAGTGGAAAGGTGGCAAATGTCCTCTCTGCGACAAATATCCAGGGTCTGCAGGCTTCCATGCCGCCAAATGGACATATCGCAATCCTCATCAGCCATACCGGAGAGAACGAAAGGCTGATCGAGATTGCCAAGATGCTCCGAAAGAATAAAACAAAAGTTATCATCCTTGCAGGAAGACGAAACAGTACGATCATTCCTTATGCGGATGAATTTATTTATGCAGCGGGTAAGAAAAAAGTTGAGGAGTTCTGGAATTCGATGTTTTTTGCATCAGGAAAATACATTCTGGACATATTATATGAAATGGAATTCAGCCGCAAATATGAAGAAAGCCTCAAGTTGAATCTGAAATATGAACAGAGCGGTGCAAAACGTCTCTGGGGACTGGTGGATGATACGATTGTATAAAGTGCACAAAAACACTATCTCATTTTTGACACGTGAAACGCTGTTGCAGGATTTTTGAGAAAAAGAACAGAAAATATGAAACGCAAAAACATCAGTCCTGCAATGGATTGCAAAGTAAATCTCTTTTTTATATAGTATAGCCATCAGATATGAAACAGGAGTTACAAAGCGCGCATACATACTCTGGATGGTATTAATAAAAGGAGAGGGAAAAATGGCACAGGTAAGAGATTATAACAAACTTGCCCATGACATCATCCGTGAAGTCGGGGGTGCAGAAAACATTGTCAATGCAACAAGATGTGCGACCAGATTCCGTCTGGTATTAAAGAAAACACCGGAGCACGCAAAAGAAAAGATAGCAGAACTTCCAGGTGTTATCACCGTAGTAGAAAACAACGGTCAGTTCCAGGTAGTCATCGGAACACATGTAGGAGATGTATACGCAGCTGCAGCAGAGATCCTTCATCTGGATGAAAATGGAGCAGCGGCAGAACAGCCGAAACAGAGCGTTGTAAACCGTATCATTGCAACCATGTCTGCGGTATTTGCCCCATTTGTATATATTCTGGCGGCAGCAGGACTGCTTCAGGGTGCACTGATCCTGATCACAATGGCAGCACCGGGTTTTGCAAACACAGGAACTTATGAAGTATTGAGTTTCATGTCTTGGACACCGTTTACATTCCTGCCGATCTTCATTGCGATCACAGCTTCAAAGCATTTTAAATGTAATACGTACATTGCAATTTTGTGCTGCTGTGCACTTGTAAATCCAACATGGGCAGAGATGGCATCCCGAATCGCAGGCGGAGAAACAATCCGTCTTCTGGGAATGAAACTTTCTGAGACCACTTATACATCAACAGTACTTCCACCACTGATCCTTGTATGGATTCTTTCCTATCTGGAACGTTTCATTGAGAAAAAACTTCCGGATACAGCGAAACCACTGCTGACACCATTGATCTGTTTCCTGATTATGGTTCCGGCAACAATCCTTATCATTGGACCGGCATCTGCGATCACAGCAAACGGTATTGCAAAAGGTTATAATTTCCTCGCTGGTACTGCTCCGGCACTGGCAGGTGCGATCATCGGAGGTTTCTGGCAGGTAGTTGTTATCTTTGGTGTTCACTGGGGAATCACTCCGGTAGTCCTTGCAAACTTTGATATGTACGGATGCGATACTTTCCAGGCATTCCAGACGATCGCAGTAGTTGCACAAGTTGCAGCAGCATTTGGAGTATTTATCAAATCCAGAAACAAAGAATTCAAAGGTGTGGCACTTTCCGCAGGTATCACCGGTCTGTTTGGAATCACTGAGCCTACCATTTACGGTGTTACACTTCGACTGAAAAAACCATTCATCTGCGGCTGTGCAGGTGGAGCTGTCGGTGCGGTAGTCATGAGCTTTTTCCATTCTGCTTACTATGCATATGCAGGACTTCCGGGACCGCTGACAGTTGTAAATGCGATCAGTAAAAATGCACCGATGTCCTTTATCGGAGAAATCATTGGATGTGCGATCGCAGCAGTGATCGCGATCGTTCTGATCCAGGTGATCGGATTTGATGATCCGGTGTCAAAAGAGGCTAAGCTTGAAGGTGATGCAGAAGTAACAGATACAAAGACAGCAGATGTAAAAGCCGGTACAGAGGAAGTAGCTGAAACAGCAACTGCTACAGTAAAAACAGTTATGAGCCCGCTGTCAGGTGAAGTGATCCCGCTTTCAGAGGTGAAAGACGAAGTATTTTCCAGTGAAGCGATGGGAAAAGGCTGTGCAGTGATTCCAACAGAAGGAAAAGTATATGCACCATTTGACGGAACGATTGTCGGACTTCTTGAAAGTCATCACGCAGTCGGTCTGGAGAGTGAAAACGGAATTGAGATCCTGATCCATGTAGGTATGGATACGGTAAAACTTAACGGAAAACATTTTACCTGTCATGTAGAAGAAGACCAGCAGGTCAAAAAAGGACAGCTTCTTCTGGAATTTGATATCGAAGCGATCAAAAAAGAAGGATATGAGGTAACAACACCTGTAGTTATTACAAACAGTGATGAATTTACAGATGTGGAAACAGAAGTTTCCGGCAGGGTAGATCATGGAGAGCTGTTATTAAACCTGAGATAGTAATAGATTTTGGAGGACAAAAATGGCATTATCAGATAAATTTTTATGGGGTGGAGCAGTTGCTGCAAACCAGCTGGAAGGTGGATGGAACGAAGGTGGCAAAGGTCCGAGCGTTATTGATGTGATGACCGGCGGAAGCAGCACCAAAATGCGCCGTATTACAGACGGAGTGATCGAGGGAGAATATTATCCAAACCATGAAGCTGTTGATTTTTATCATGAATACAAGGGCGATATCGCTCTGATGGCAGAGATGGGATTCAAGTGTTTCCGCACAAGTATCGCATGGACCCGTATTTTTCCGAACGGTGACGAACTGGAACCGAATGAGGAAGGGCTGAAATTTTATGATGATATGTTTGACGAACTTCTGAAATATGGAATCGAACCTGTCATCACCCTGAGCCATTTCGAGATGCCGTATCATCTCGCAAAAGAGTACGGTGGATGGATCAACCGCAAAGTCATTGACTTCTTTGTACGCTTCGCGGTAACTGTCATGGAGCGTTACAAAGATAAAGTAAAATACTGGATGACGTTCAATGAGATCAACAACCAGAGCAATACTTCTGCGGATATTTTTGGCTGGACCGATTCCGGAGTTCTGTTCTCTCAGTACGAAAATAAGAAAAAAGCTATGTATCAGGCGGCACATCACGAGATGGTCGCAGGTGCAATGGTCGTAAAGAAAGGCCATGAGATCAACCCGGACTTCAAGATTGGATGTATGTGTTCTTTTGTTCCATTTTATCCATATTCCTGTAATCCGGACGATGTCATGACAGCAGCTGAGTGCATGCATGAAAGATTTTATTTCGGGGATGTTCAGATTCGTGGTCATTATCCGGCTTTTGCAAAGAAAGAATGGGAACGCGAGGGAACAAAACCGGAAATGCTTCCGGGCGACGAAGAGATCCTTGCAGAAGGAAAATGTGATTACCTCGGATTCAGTTAC
>CAVBPN010000129.1:0-20548 GCA_963597235.1 bacterium | reverse complement strand
ATGACAAATGCCGTAAAAGCCGATGTAAAAAAAGACACTGCAGAATCCCTGGATGGAAGTTCTCCAAACTCCATTGCAAATCCGTATGTAAAGGCAAGCGACTGGGGCTGGCAGATCGACCCAGTAGGCCTTCGCTATGCACTGGTAACTCTGTATGAACGTTATGAAGTGCCGCTTTTCATCGTAGAAAATGGTTTCGGCGCGATCGACATTCTCAAAGAAGACAAAACCTGCGATGACGATTACCGAATCGAATACCTGCGTGCCCACATCAGCGAGATGAAAAAAGCAGTTGAGATTGACGGTGTTGACCTGATGGGCTATACCCCATGGGGCTGCATCGACCTGGTTTCCTTTACTACAGGAGAACTGAAAAAACGCTACGGTTTCATCTATGTAGACAAGAACGATGACGGAACCGGAAGTGGTAAGAGATATAAGAAAAAATCCTTTGACTGGTACAAAAATGTGATCAGTACAAATGGTGAGGAATTGTAAATATTATTGAATATTTTAAAAGCTGGACATGCCATATTTGGAGCGTGTCCAGCTTTTTTTGTTTTTATATTTTAAAAGCAGGATTTAAGAATCTGGGCGAATTCTTCAATGTAATACCCGGAATTGTCTTTTTTCCAGAAAGCGCAGTAAGTCTTTTGAATTGGGTTCCGGTTTCTTACAAGCGGGATTCTGCTGACAGCAGTATCGAACCAGACCTGCTCTCCAATCACGTCTACAGGCATATATCCCTGGCCCGTTATAATCTTGAGGCGGGCTTCCTGTATGGTATCTGCAAAAAGAAAATCTCCCTGAAGACCGATTATTTTTTCATAATAATCCTGCTCCTCTTTCTGACCTGCTTGGTTGATGACCAGGATACATGGGATATTTTTTAAGTCTTTCACTTCAGGGGTGTTCAATTTGCTGAGTGGATTTTTGGCAGAAAGTTCAATATAAATCCTACTTTCTGTGAGCACTTCATTGTGATAAGCATCAGAAAAAGCCCGCCTCTGATCGTTAACTGCAAGGTCAACCGAACCATTTTCCATGGCGTGATATAATTCTTCGTGACTTCCAACTATAATTTCCACATCTACAGTAGGATATTTTTCGGAAAACAGGGCAATTGCTTCGGAAAGTTCATTTCCGTGGTAGCCTTTGTAGTATCCGATTCGTAAAGTGGCATGATCGTTATCTGCAATTCTTTTTGTTTCGCGGACAAGCTGTTTCAGATCTCCAGATATGATAAGACTTTTCCGATAAAAATGTTCTCCGGCGGGAGTCAGGGAAAATGTGCGGTTGTGCCGTTCCAGAAGCTTTACTCCGAGTTTGTCTTCTAATTTCTTTATGGAGAATGCCTCAGCTTACTGCAGAAGAGGACGCAGCACTTGCAACAACACCGACCGAAGAATTATTAAATCTTGAGATTTTACAGCCAGAAAATATCAAAGATACCCTTCATGCATACCAGATGGCAAAACGTTGTAATGAGAAACGTGTCATGGCGCAGTCTGTAGAATGGGGCAAACGTGGTGCAAGGTTAAATGATATTGCACCTGGGATCATCGTAACACCACTTGCTGTGGATGAATTCAACGGACCATGCGGAGACTTCTACAAAAACATGTTCGTAAAATGCCCGGCAGGAAGACCAGGAACCGTAGACGAAGTAGCAAATGTAGCAGAACTTCTGATGAGTGATAAGGGCGCATTTATTACAGGCTCTACTTTCCTGATGGACGGTGGTGCAACAGCATCCTATTATTATGGACCACTGAAACCTGAAAATAAATAATGTCAAATTAACAGTTTTTGGACTGCAATCCCAAAACTGTTGGTTTTTTGATACTTTTGGGATTGTGATACAAATAATTTACAGTTTATGCAGAAAAATAACCATTTATGAATCCGGGCAATATAAATTCTAACCCTGTGATATGATATTTTCATAAGATAAGAGTGTTATCCGAATGAGTCGGATAAGAAATAAACGGCAGAGACACATAACTGTTCACAGTAACACAGATACAGATAAGGATGGAGTTTAGCATGAGTTTGAAGTATGAAAATATCATAAAACAGATGACACTGGCAGAGAAAGCGCAGATGATGTCCGGAAAAAATACGTGGGAAACCGTTGATTTTGAAAAATACGGCATACCGTCCATGTTTATGTCCGATGGACCTCATGGATTGAGACGACAGGCAGGTGCGGGTGATCATCTGGGGCTGAATGCCAGCCTTCCGGCGACCTGCTTCCCGACAGCAGCAGGCGTTGCAAACAGCTGGGATGAAGAACTGGGAGAAAAAATTGGCAAGGCGCTGGCAGAGGAAGCAGTGACCATGGGTGTAAATGTGATCCTCGGACCAGGTCTGAATATTAAAAGAAGTCCGTTGTGCGGAAGAAACTTCGAATATTTTTCTGAAGATCCATATCATGCAGGCAAGATGGCTGCCGCTTACATCCGCGGTATCCAGAGCAAAGGAATTGCCGCATGTCCGAAACATTTTGCAGCAAACAGCCAGGAACTTCGTCGTATGGCAAATGATTCTGTAGTGGATGAGCGGACTTTCCGCGAAATCTATACCACAGGATTTGAAATTGCGGTCAAAGAAGGAAAAGCAAAATCCATCATGTCCGCTTATAATGAAGTCAATGGAATTTATGCAAATGAAAACAAACATATGCTCCAGGAAATCCTTGTAGATGAATGGGGATTTGATGGTTTTGTAGTTTCTGACTGGGGCGGAAGCAATGACCATGCACTTGGCGTAAAGAACGGAAGCCATCTGGAAATGCCGGGAACCGGAAAGGCCGGAATGAACGATATCATCCGTGCGGTAAAAAACGGTGATCTTGAGGAAACTGTTCTGGATCAGAGACTGGACGAACTTCTGAATGTGATTTTTGCGACACATCAGGCTACAGAGGATGCCAAAGGAAAACAGTTTGATGTAGAGGCGCATCATGCACTTGCGAGAAAAGCTGCCGAGGAAAGCATTGTCCTTCTGAAAAATGATGAACATATCCTTCCATTGAAGCCAGGAACCAAAGTGGCAGTCATCGGAGATTTTGCAAAAACTCCTCGCTATCAGGGTGCCGGATCTTCACTGGTAAATCCGACAAAGAAGCCGGAATCCATCCTCGATGAGATTGGAAAGAGCGGACTTGAAGTCATTGCATATGAGCAGGGATATATCCGAAATAAAAAGCCAAATGAAAAACTGATGAAAGCTGCCGTGGAAGCAGCGCGAAATGCAGAAGTAGTTCTTTTTTTCGGAGGCCTTGATGAGATCAGCGAATCTGAGGGACTTGACCGGACACATATGCATATGCCGACAGCACAGGATACACTTCTGAATGAACTGACAACTGTGAATTCCAATGTGATCGTTGTGCTTTCCGCAGGTTCTGCCATTGAGATGCCGTGGTTCCAGTATGTTAAAGGAATCGTACATGGATATCTGGGCGGTCAGGCAGGTGCATCTGCTATGATGAATGTGCTTACCGGCAAAGTCAATCCGTCAGGAAAACTGAACGAGACTTATCCGATGTATTACAAAGACACACCTGCATATGCATACTATCCGAGCAAAGAACGCAGCAGTGAGTACCGTGAATCCCTCTATGTAGGATATCGTTACTATACAACAACAGGAAAGACAATACGTTTTCCGTTCGGATACGGACTGAGCTATACAACATTTGAATACAAGAATCTCAAAGTCGATGCAGAAGGCGTGACATTTACGATCGAGAACACCGGAAATGTTACGGGGGCAGAAATTGCACAGCTCTATATCGGAAAAAAATCCGACACTATTTTCCGCCCGGTCCGCGAACTGAAAGGTTTCATAAGAGTAGAGCTGTCTCCGGGACAGCAGAAAGAAGTAAGGATTCCATTTGATGATAAAACATTCCGCTTCTATGATACCAGAACCGACAGCTGGGAGACAGAATCCGGAGTTTATCAGATCATGGTTGGCAAAGATGCGGAACACATGCTTCTGGAAGATACTCTGGAAGTAAAAGGAACCGTACAAAACGGAGGCTACAAAAAAGAAGAGCTGCCAGAATATTTCAGTGGAAAAATCAAAGATATCTCCGACGAGGCATTTAAGCGTCTCTATGGAAAAGAAATCCCGGATGGAAGCTGGAGCGGCGAAATTCAGATCAACGATGCAGTATGCCAGCTTTATTACGGCAAAGGCATCTTCGGAAAGCTTTTTTATGGAGGTCTGAGAATACTTCTGAAAATAAGCGAATGGCAGGGAAAACCGAACCTGAATGTACTTTTCAATTACAATATGCCGATCCGTGGCTATGCCAAAATGACTGGTGGATTTGTGACAATGGAAATGGCAGAAGCACTGACCGAGATGGCGAACGGACATCGAATCAAAGGGACAGCACATCTCATTCGTGCAGCGATAAAAAGAGACTAAAATAAAGTAGAAATAACGAGGGACTTGTACTAAAATAATTTTAAGTGCAAGTCCCAATTTGGCGTGGAAAGGAGACAACGCAGATGATAAAAATTGCAATTGTAGAGGACGAAGTGCTGTATGCACAGCAGCTGCAGGAATTTTTACATCAGTATGAAAAAGAAACCGGAGAATTGTTTGATATCACTGTCTATACAGATGGAGACCAGATTGTACATAAATACCAGTCGCAATATGATCTGATCCTGATGGATGTGGAAATGAAATTTATGGATGGTATGTCGGCGGCCGAAGAAATCCGCAAGATGGACACGGAAGTTGTCATTATTTTCATAACCAATATGGCACAGTATGCGATTCGTGGTTACGCAGTGGATGCTCTGGATTATGTACTGAAGCCGGTATCGTATTTCGCTTTTTCCCAGCGCCTGAACCGCGCAATCAGCCGAATGAAAAAAAGAGAACAGAAAAATATCATGGTTAATATCAAAGGCGGCGCAGTGCGCGTCAATGTCGCCAATATTTTTTATATTGAAAGTCAGGGGCATACGCTGATTCTTCATACGATCCTCGGTGATTATGAAACCAGCGGAACCATGAAGGAGATGGAAGCGAAACTTGCAGGAATGAATTTCTGCCGTGGAAATAAAGGTTATCTGATCAATCTGCAGCACGTGGACGGGATTCAGGACGGTTGCGCGACAGTAAAAGGCGAACAGCTTGTCTTAAGCCGTGCGCGTAAAAAAGAATTCATGGAAGCACTGACAAAATACTGGGGCGAGGTCATTAAGTGATGAATAATTTTATGCCGGATATACCAAGATTTTATACAGCACTCGCGGAGTGGCTGGCATGCATGATTTTTATATTGCCGTTGAAGAAGAGAACAGGAAAAGTGCAGACAGCATTGATTATGGCAGGAGCGCTTGTAATCCAGAGTTTATTTCTTATACTGACGGGAAATCTGCCTCTTTTTCTGTGGATTCCCTGCATGATACTGGCAGTTTTGCTGATGCTCGGATTTATTTTTGCCTGTTGTGATGTGAATCGGATGGATGCCGTTTATTTTGGCATGATTGCGTTTGTTATGGCAGAATTTCTGGCTTCTATTGAATGGCAGATTGTCTGTTTCTTCTGCACGAACGGTATGGTGGCCTTATGGATACGAATACTGCTTCTGGTTAGTATTTATGGAGTGATTGCACTGATTTTGTTCAAAATTCTGCACGAGCATCTTCCGAAAGACGGAAAAATGAATATCAGTCCGAAGGAATTATTTTCTGCGCTGGTAATTGCGATTGCGGTCTTTGCAGTCAGCAATTTAAGTTTTCTTACGATTAATACACCGTTTTCGGGAACCTATTCATTTGAGATTGGCAATATCCGGACACTGGTCGATCTCGGAGGAATTGCAATCCTCTATGCACATCTGATCCAGTGCAGTGAGCTGCGTGTTCGGAAGGAACTCGAAGCGGTGCAGAGTGTCCTGCAGAATCAGTATGTACAGTATAAACAATCAAGGGAAAGTATTGAACTGATCAATTATAAATACCATGACCTGAAACATCAGATTGCAGTTCTTCGAAGTGAGGAAGATCCGAAGAAACGGGAAGAGTTTCTGAATCGGATGGAAAACGAGATCAAACAGTATGAAGCCCAGAACAAGACGGGCAACAAAGTGTTAGATACCGTGCTTACGACAAAGAGTCTGTACTGTACGAAGCATGGAATCACATTTACCTGTGTGGCAGATGGAACACTGCTTGAATTTATGGATGTCATGGATATCTGCAGTATTTTTGGAAATGCTCTGGATAATGCAATAGAATGTGAGTTAAAGATTCCGGAAAAAGAAAAAAGACTGATCCATGTAACGGTATCAAAACAGAAAAATTTCCTGATCCTGCGTTTTGAAAATTATTACGAAGAAGAACTGAAATATAAAGAAGGCTCTCTTGTTACTACCAAGAAAGAAAAAGAATATCATGGATATGGACTCAAGAGTATCCGCTACACGGTAAATAAATACGAAGGGGCCGTTACGATTGAGGCAAAAGATAACTGGTTTGAATTGAAGATACTGATTCCAATCAAAGAAAATAAACAGGAAAGTTAAGCAACAGATTCAGAAAAACAGAAACGCCATGTTTGTGTGAAATGCATAAAAACATGGCACTTCTTTTGTCTAAATCTAACAGTACTCAAAACCGTTTGTGCGTAAAAAATGCAGATTATGCAAATTTTTACCACAGAGAAAATGGTGTGGTAGGATGTAGCTACAAGATCCGGAACGGAGATATTCGGAAGAGGATCTGAAAATTTACAGGAATGAGGAAATTCCTGGAGGGAAAGGGGAACAATATGATTCAATGGCTTATTAATGTGCTGACACCTGTCTTTACAGGTATGGGAGTAAGCCCAACAGACGTAGAACAGTACGTAACTTCTTTGAGTGGCTACATCTATGCAATCTTAGGATTACTTGTACTGATGGTTGTAGTAATGGTTGCAGCACACTGGTTCGCAAAAAAAGGAACCCGCCATGTGGTACGCTGGACAGCAGCAGTGGCATGGGCAGTATGCGTTGTTGTTATTGCAAATGTGATCTGCTATGGTCCAATGTACAATAACATCGCACCAATCTTAAATGGAAAGGCGTCTGTTTCAGAAGAGTCAAAAGCAGCTTCTAAAGAGATTATCAAGGAGACAGGTGAGGAGGGAATGGCACTTGTAAAAAATGACGGTGCATTACCTTTCAAAAAAGACAGTAACTTGAATGTATTTGGATGGGCATCAACAAATCCAATCTATGGAGGAACAGGGTCTGGTTCTTCAGACAGTTCCAATGCAGTAGACATTTTAACATCTTTAAAAGATGCAGGATTTACTCTGAATGACAGTTTGACAGAGATGTATAAGGAATATAGTCCGACAAGAAATCTTGGAGGCAATGTCGTAAGTGTTTCTTACACAGACTGGTCACTGCCGGAACCGCCTGTAGATCATTACACAGATGATCTGATGCAGGAAGCAAAAGATTTCTCAGATCAGGCAATGATTGTTATTTCCAGATCCGGAGGAGAAGGACAAGATGTTCCGCTGAACATGAAATCTGTTATTGATGAGACTTATGATCCAAGAGATGAAGTCGCAAATGGCAATGAAAAATACAATTATTTTGCATGTAATTATACAAATAATGGCGACTATGATGATTTTGATGAGGGAGAGTCCTATCTGGAACTTTCCAACACAGAAGAAGATATGATCGAAAAAGTCTGCTCAGAATTTGATGACGTAGTCGTTGTGATCAATGCAAATAACCCAATGGAACTCGGCTGGGTAGATGACTATGATTCAATTGGTGCTGTAGTTCTGGCACCGGGAACCGGTGAGACAGGTATGTCTGCACTTGGAGAGATTCTGAACGGTGATGTAAATCCGTCAGGAAAAACTGTTGATACTTATGTATACGATCTGACACAGACTCCTACATATAACAATTATGGAAGCTTCTTATTTAACAATGTAGAAGATCTGCAGAAAGAATTTACAGACGCAGACCTTGATTATCAGGGAGTTCAGTCCTTTGTAAATTATGCAGAAGGTATTTATGTTGGATACAAATTCTACGAAACAGCAGATACTGAAAAACTGATTGATTATGACAAGACTGTACAGTATCCGTTTGGATATGGATTAAGCTATACAACATTTGATGAAGAAATGGGTGATCTGACAGATAATGGTGACAGCGTCAGCTTTGATGTCACCGTTACCAACAACGGCGATGTAGCTGGTAAAGATGTTGTAGAAGTTTATTACACACCGCCGTATACCAATGGTGGAATTGAAAAAGCATCTGTAAATCTGGCTGATTTTGAAAAGACAGATATGCTGGAGCCAGGAGATTCTCAGACATTATCTTTTGAAATCGCAAAAGAAGACATGGCATCTTACGATTCAAATGGAATCAAGACAGAAAATGGCGGTTATGTACTTGAAGCCGGCGAATATACGATTTCTGTAAGAAGCGATTCTCATACTGTTATTGATGAAAAGACATTCCGTGTGGATGAAGACAGTAACTATGGTGAAGAAGCAAGAACTTCTGACAAAACTACAGCAGTAAATCAGTTCCAGGATTATGCAAAAGGAAATGTAACTTATCTGTCACGTAAAGATGGATTTGCAAATTATGACGAAGCAACAGCAGGACCTTCTGAGGATATGTATCAGATGGATGATGCTACCCGTGAAGCAGTTGTTGCAAAATCTGTAGCAGAATATGATTCAACAAAATATGATAATGTAGATGATGAAATGCCGACAACAGAGGCAAAGAACGGAATCAAAGCAGGTGATCTTACAGGAAAAGATTACGATGATCCGATGTGGGATGATCTTCTGGATGAACTTTCTGTAGATGATATGATCAACATGGTTAACCTCGGCGGATTCCAGACAGTTGCTGTAAAATCAATTGATAAACTTGGAACACAGGATTCCGACGGAACATCAGGACTTAATGACTGGTATATCGGAGTATACGGAACTGCATATCCGACAGAACTTCTGATCGCGCAGACTTGGAACAAAGATCTGGCATACAGAATCGGAGAGGCTGAAGGTGCAGAATATGCAGACTGCCGTATCTTTGGAACTTACTCACCGGCAATGAATATCCATCGTTCTGCATTTACAGGACGTAACTTTGAGTACTATTCAGAAGATGGTGTACTGAGTGGAAAAATTGCTCTGAGCACGATCAATGGTCTTTCTCAGAAAGGTGTTTATCCATATATCAAACACTTTGCAATGAATGATCAGGAAACAAACCGTTGTACAATGCTGCTTACTTATTCAGATGAGCAGGCAATCCGTGAAATTTATCTGAAACCATTTGAAATCTGTGTGAAGAACTTTGAAGGAAAAGCACTTGCAGTTATGAGTTCCTTTAACTTTATCGGTGACAGATGGACTGGATCTAACCCGAATCTGTTAAATAATGTTCTCCGTGATGAATGGGGATTCCAGGGAATGGTTCTTACTGACTGGAACGGTTCTTACGGATATCAGAACACAGATGATGCGGTACGTAATGGAAACGATGCAATGCTTGGATTTGCAAGCAAAGATTCCAATGCGATCACAAACACTTCAGCAACACTTGTAAAAGCAATGCGTCAGGCCTGCAAGAATATCCTTTATACAACTGTAAACAGTGGAAATTATACAGTACCGGATCCGGATGCAGGAAAGATGAAGAACATGACAAAACTGTTTATTACAATTGATGGTATCACAGCAGTCCTTGCAATCGGAAGTATGGCGATTGTATGGGGAAGATTCATCAAAAAGAAAAAATCAGAAAAAGAAGCTGCAGAATAAACCAGGAGGCTGCATATGATAGAAAGCGTTAAAACTTCATGGCAGCACTTCGCAGACGTACATCCCGGAGCCTCCAAATGGATCCGGGAGGGTGGCCTGTTTGTGGTCGTCAGTAATCTGATCACAGTGCTGAAATATTTACTCCTGCTGTTTTTGCCGCTGGCATTTGCAGGACTTCCAAAAATCGATTTTGGTTTCCCGGGAATTGATATCACCTTGTTTGGTGAGACATTTAAATGGAATATCATAGGATATGATGCAGCGCACGGAGGACTCCCTTATTTCTGCGCATACATGATCGCAATGGTGATCGGAGAATGTATCAACTTCCCGATTCAGAGAAACTTCGTATTCCGAAGCAAAGGAAAAGTATGGTATCAGGCATTCTGGTATCTGATCGCATTCTGTATCGTAACCTGCATTGTAAACTCAATCAACTGTATCTGGGTTGCGGTAGCCGGAATGTTTGTACCGGGATGGCTTTATAATATCGGTACAACTGTACTGAACGGAGGAGTTTCCATGGTGGTATTCTTCTTCGTAAACAAGATCATCTTCCCGGAAGGCGAAGTGAAATAAATTTAATAACTCTCCCCCTTATGATCCCGAACGGATATATACGCTATTGTATATACTTCCGTTCGGGATTATTATGTTATAAGGAATAAATCAGAGAAGGGAGCTGATGACATCATGGAGAAGAGAACGCTCACGCCGGACAGGATCCTCTCGTATTTCAGGGCAGAGTGGAAAGTTCTTCTGGTGGTGACGATATCGGGGCTGATCTATAATATAGGGCTTCTGGCAGGACCGTGGTTTGAAGGAAAGATGGCGGGCTGTCTGGTCGATATCCTTGGAGGTCTGGGACAGTTTCAGGATATGCTGATTCTTGTCACAGGTTATGTGGCGGCGATTGCGATCGTGCAGGTTTCCAGATACATAAAACGTTTTTATGTGCGTCGCTTTGCGAATAATGTGAACCGCAGAATGAAGGAAATTCTTTATGGAAGTCTGGTGAGGAAAAGTCGTGCCAGTCTTCAGGAAGAAGGCGAAGGCAATATCATGACGAAAGCGATTCTGGATGTGGATGACTGTGTGGAAGGAATGCGGAAATTTACGACAGAAATCTTTGATACAGGTGTTGCGCTGACCGCGTATGCAGTGATGCTTCTGTGGTATGACTGGCGGCTTGCATTGCTTTGCATGATCTTTCCGCCAATCTCCTATATGACTGCGGAAAAAATGAAAAAAATGATCCAGAGGACCGGTGCGGCGTATAAGGAACAGTCAGGAGCTTTAAGCGCGGCGACACTGGACCGGGCGCAGAATGCGATCACCTATCGTGTTTTTGGATGTGAGAGTGAACGACAGAAAGCTTATGAGGAAAATCTTTCTGCCTATGAGAAATCTGCGGTGAAGGCGAATATCTGGAACAGTTCCATGCCGCCTGTGTATCGAATTATCTCCATGGCAGGAGTATTGTTTATCCTTTATTTTGGAGGGGAAAATGTCCTCGGAACAGGATGGAGAAGCTGGAGCATCGCTGCATTTACCACATTTTTGGCGTGCTTCGTAAAACTTGCGACAAAATCCTCCAGTGCAGCGAAACTTTTTAATGCGGTACATAAGGCGCAGGTTTCCTGGAATCGTATCAAACCATTCCTGACAGTGGATGAGCAGGGACAGACGGAGAAAACCGACACACGTCGTTTTGTAAATAAACTGGAGATTCGGGATTTAAGTTTTGCATATCCGGATGGAAAGAAGATACTGGATGATATTTCCCTGACGGCAAAGAAAGGACAGATCATCGGAATCACAGGCCCGGTTGCATGTGGCAAATCGACTTTTGGAAAAACATTTCTGTGTGAATATCCATATGACGGAGAAATTCTGACAGATGGCGTGGAATTGCAGAGTATGACTCAGTCAGAGCGCACAGCAGTCATAGGTTATCTGGGACATGATCCGGAGCTGTTTAATGACAGTGTAGAAAATAATATTCTGATGGGTGAGCACAAGAATGCTGATGATTTTTTGCGGCTGGTATGCATGGAAAATGAGGTTGCAGAGATGCCGGAAGGAAAAAAGACACTGGTTGGAAATATCGGCGTACGTTTGTCTGGCGGCCAGGCAAAGCGTCTTGCACTTGCAAGAACATTCTGCCACAAAAGACCGGTTCTGATTTTGGACGATCCGTTTTCTGCGCTTGATAAAAATACGGAGAAGCAGATTTTTGCGAAGCTGAAAGAGCAGGCACAGGAGAGCATCGTGATCCTGATCTCGCATCGTCTGTATCTGTTTCCGCAGATGGATCAGGTTATCTGGATGGAAGACGGAAAGGTGACTGCAGGTACGCATGAAACACTGCTCCATGATGTGCCGGAGTACAACAGGCTTTGGACAGAGGAAGGCGGTGACAGTCATGAAGCGTAAAAAACAGGTGAAAGGTATTATCTTTGCGACGATCAGGAAACAGAAAATCCTGTCAGCCGGGATCGTCTGTATGGTGGTTGGAGCTGTTGTATCAGCGTTGATCCCGCCATTGATCCTTGCCAGGATCGTTGATACACTCACAGCTGGAAAAAGAGTTGGATTTTCTTTTATTGTTTTTTATTTTGGCATGCTTGCACTTACTGGTATCATGGAAACTGCGAGGGAAGGTCTGCTGACGATATTTGGTCAGAAGATCACACATGCGCTCCGTAGCAGTCTTATGGAAAAATTCGTGAGTCTTACAACGGATAACATAACGAAGCAGGAGCCGGGAACGCTGGTTTCGCGTTTTGTCGGAGATGTAGATACGGTGGAAAATCTGTTTACATCAGGTATCATCAGCATGTTTGCGGATGCGTGTAAGATTGTCAGTATCCTTGTTGTTATCTGGTTTCAGAACAGAGGGCTTACTTTTGTACTGCTTGTATTGCTGCCGATTTTATTCTGGTTTACGAGGCATGTGCAGAAAAATATGCTGAGTGCACAGATCGAAAATCGAAAAGCTGTAGGAAGAGCGTCCGGTCATGTACCGGAAACGCTCCACAATATCCGCACGATCCACTGTCTTGCCAAAGAGAAATATATGGAAGAGCGGTATGATACTTACATCGGTGAGAGCTATGCAGCGATGGAGAAAACCAATTTTTATGATGCGGTTTATTCGCCGGTCATTTTTATTCTGAATGCGGTGGTCGTTGCGATCGTGATGCTGCTTTCAGCTTCGGGGAACCGCACGGTGCTGACGTTTTTTGGAATGTCAGCCGGAACTGCAGTTGCGGTCATCAATTATATTTCGCAGATTTTTTCACCGGTAGAAAGTCTTGGAATGGAGATTCAAACGATCCAGTCAGCGATCGCGGGAATCCACAGGATCAATGAATTTCTGGAACTTGAGGAACTGCCGGAGATGGATTCCAAAGTGCAGGTTCCGATGGCTGAAAGGACCAGGGAGAATGCAGAAGAGATTCCGTTCGTGGAATTTCGTGATGTGACGTTTGGGTATGATGAGCATGTGGTACTGCATCATCTGAACCTTAAGATCATGGATGCAGAGCAGGTGACTCTCTGTGGACGGACCGGGGCAGGAAAAAGCACGATCCTGAAACTTCTGCTTGGGCTTTATATGCCGCAGAGAGGAGAGGTCCTGATCCATGGAGTACCGGCGGCTGACATTCGTGAGGAAAAGAGGCGGAAGCTGTTTGGCTATGTAGAACAGTCTTTTCATATGGTGCCGGGAACGGTGCGGGATCAGATTACCTTATATGATGATACGATTCCAGAGGAACGTGTGAGGGCAGTCGCAGAGCTTACCGGTTTGAGAGATGCAATCGAAAGCCTGGAAAAAGGATATGATACCTGGTGCATGCCGGAGATTTTTTCACAGGGGCAATGGCAGCTTTTGTCTATCGCCAGAGCAGCTGTGACAGATCCGGATATGCTGCTTCTGGATGAGATCACGGCCAATCTTGATGCGGAAACGGAAAATGCAGTCCTGGCGGCTTTGAAGCGGGTCGCAGAGGAGCGTACGGTTATTTCTATTTCGCACAGAAGATAAGACTGAAAGTAAAAAATACATTCCGATAATTCCTTTAAGAAACAGTGTTCAGAGAAGATAAAAGCTTATATGGAAAAACTGCTTTTGAAACTATACAAAATTAATCGTACGAATGGAGGACGTTATCGAAATGGAAAATACAGTCACAAATAATGAACTGGAACAGCGTTACATAAGATATAAAGACGTGATAAAAGAACTTACGATTATGAATGACATTTTTATGCGAAATGTATTTAAGAAGCGTGAATGTGTAGAATATGTTCTGCGTATCATAATGGAAATGAAAGATTTGCAGATACTGGATTATACTGTCCAGAAAGATTATAAGAATCTGCAGGGAAGGTCAGCAATCCTTGATTGTGTGGCGAGGGATGATGCAAATAACCGATATAATGTGGAAATCCAACAGGATTCAGAGGGGGCGTCACCGAAGAGAGCAAGATATCATAGTGGTTTACTGGATATGAATACTTTAAATCCAGGTCAGGATTTTGAAGAACTGCCAGATAGCTATGTAATCTTTATCACGAAAGATGATGTGTTGGGGAGGAGCCTGCCAATTTATCATGCAGATCGAGTCATTGAAGAAAATGGAGAAATGTTTGGAGATGGTTCGCATATTATATATGTGAATTTTTCAATTCAGGACAAGAATACGGATTTGGGACGGTTGATGCATGACTTATATTGCAAGAATGCAGATGAAATGTATAGTGAGGTTCTGGCAGAGCGGGTATCTGAATTAAAAGAGACAGAAATGGAGGAAAATATTGGTATGTGTGATGCATTAGAGAAACTTATTCAAGAATATTCTCAAAAGGGCGAATTACGTGGAGAAATGAATGAACGTAAAAGAATGACTAAAGTTCTTAGTCAGAAAGGGATGTCTGTAAAAGAGATTGCACAGATTCTTAGCGAAGCAGAAGATACAGTAAAACAGTGGTTAGTTGAAGCGTAACAGGCAGAGCCGGGATTCGAAAGAGTCCCGGCTTTGTTCAGTTCAGATATTCTATAAACTTCTGCGTAGCAGGAGTCAGGCGGTTCCTGTTCTTCATTGCCAGACCGATTTCTCTGTAATAAGGTACTTTCAGGGAGCGGATTTCCAGTTTGTAAGGAATGCGTCTTAGGATCATATCCGGCAGGATTCCGATGCCGAGGCCTTTTTCTGCCATTGCCATGATTGCGAAGTCTTCCCATGTGGTGAATCGGACATCCGGGTGGACGTGGTCTCGTTCCAGCAGGTCAGAGACTTCTGTCTTGCCGCCGTGCTCCAATAGCAGGAAGGGCTGGTTTTCCAGGTCATGAATGGCTATTTTTTCTTTTTGTGCCAGAGGGTGGTTCAACGGCAGAACGACCTTATACTCATCTTGTTTCAGAGAAATCGTATCCAGGGCAGGGATTGTGGGAAGGCGTAAGAATCCGCAGTCTACTCGGCCTTCTTCAATCCAGTGCTCTACTTCTGTGTAATCTCCCAGCAGCATTTCGTAGTCGATGCCGGGATAATCTTTCTGTAGTTCTGCAAAAATATCCGGGAGCCAATTGATCGCTACGCTTGAAAAAGTTCCGATTCGGACGATTCCGCTCTGGATTCCGTTGATCTGGTCAACGCAGCCTTTAAGTGCCTGGAAATCATTCAGAATCGTTCTGGCGAGGGGCAGGATCTGTTCGCCGGCTGAAGTCAGGCAAATGCCATTTCGGCTACGTTCCAGAAGAGTAAGTCCCCATTCTTTTTCCAGATCGGCAATCATTTTACTGATAGAGGACTGGGCGTAGTTTAAGTTCTGAGCGGCTTTGATGAAGCTGCCTGTCTCGACTGTTTTTACAAAGGCAAGATATTTTAACAGATTATTGTCCATGGTGTTGCTCCTTATATATTCCTTTTTTCGATGCATTCGATCATTTTTATTCGCTTTTTATATTTTAAGAAATCCGCTACAATATTGCAAGGAAGTTATTGGGAATGAGATATACAATAACAATTTTGAAAGGCGAGGAAAAATGAATCAGAAAAACAGAGAGATGGATATGCTTCATGGACCACTGTTGAAAAAAATACTATTGTTTACATTGCCGATTGCACTGAGCAGTATGTTGCAGCAGTTGTTTAATGCCGCGGATACTTCAATCGTGGGATATTTTGATAATGCGAATTCCCTTGCGGCTGTGGGAACGAATGGGGAGATCATTGCCTTGATCGTTTCGCTGTCGTCTGGGCTGGCAATTGGTGTGAATGTATTGATCGCAAACCAGATAGGGCAGAAGAAAACGGACAAAATACCGGAGATCATACATACGGCGGTGTGGCTGGCGGTGATTATTGGTATAGCAGGGCTGTTTATCGGACAGTGTATTACAAGACCCTTGCTCAGTCTGATACAGACACCGGATAAGATTATCGGTCTGGCTGAAATTTATCTGAAGATTTATTTCCTGGGATATCCGTTTTTGTTGTTATATGATTTTGGCTCTGCTGTGCTTCGGGCGAGGGGAGACAGTCGTTATCCGTTCATTGCCCTGACGCTTGCGGGAGTGGTTAATGTCCTACTGAATGTATTCTTTGTGGTCATATTGCATATAGATGTAGCGGGAGTCGCGATCGCGACGGATATTTCAACGGCACTTTCGGCGGGAATGGTGGTGTGGCGACTGCGGAAAGAGCTGTCTGGTAATTGTTTTCTTCATGATGGTGTTGTACATATTCATTCCGATTATGTCATGCAAATCTTAAAAACCGGCATCCCGTCTGCTATTCAGGGCGCGGTATTCTGCTTTGCAAATATCTTTGTACAGGCTTCGGTGAACAGTTTCGGTGCAGTCACGATTGCGGGAAGTACCATTGCGATGAACTTCGAATATTTTGTCTATTATGTGATCACTGCATTTGGACAGACAGCAACGACATTTACCAGTCAGAATTACGCTGGCAATCAGAAAAAAAGATGCCACCGGATTCTATGGATATGTCTGATTGCATCCACGCTGTTCAGCCTTGTCATCATCGAACCGATCATTCTTTTTCGAACAGGATTTTCGGGCCTGTTTTCGACCGAACAGGAAGTTATCCAGAATGCCTGCATCCGTATCATGTGTATTCTGTTTTTCGAACCAATCTGCAGTCTGTACGAAATCCCCGCAGGAGCACTCCGAGGCACAGGGCACTCTGCACTTCCGGCAGTGATGACCGTAATCGGAACCTGTGCATTCCGCATTATCTGGATCTGCACAGTTTTCCGCGTGCATACGAAACTGGAAGTCCTGTACAGTGCATTTCCGATTTCGTGGGTGATTACGATTGTGTTGATCGTGGGATGTTTTGTTGTAGTGAGACCTTTGAAAGAGGGATGACGAACTAAAATTTATTGGTGTATCTATGAAAGGATATTTTAGAAAATTTTCAGTTGTTCCATCAAAATCTCCATGCTGCAATAAAACTGTAAATATCTTTTGATCTGTGATTTGTTTCCAGCGAGGAGGCAGAATGGAAAAAGTATCACAGGACAAAAGAGAAAACAACACAAACTACCAGCCGGAAATGCATGTCAGAGATGTGAACAGTCGTGAGATTTTTAAAAACGATCTGTTGACAAGTCAGTTCTTAAGGAACTATACGAATATTCCATTATTATCCCATGTAATGCCAGAGGACATCGAGGATGTTTCTCAGAAGTATCAGGCATTTCTCGGGGTGGAGTATGAGGCTGACACGATTAAGAAGGTATATATTCGCAGTACAGATGGCACAATAGAAAAAGAAGTTTACGTATCCAAGGTTTAGCCAACCAGATAATAGCGAGTCTTGGGATGACGCCGGTAACGGCATCTGACAAGCGTAGACAGCAAGAAAGCAGGGTTGAATAGTGATTGAGCTTCGAAACGTTAACTTCAGTCGGTCGACGTCTTAACTGGTGCGGAAGACAATATCATGTAATGCGACATGGCGAGTGTTATGTGGCACTGCGGAGTCAGATATTCTGGCACCATTTATATTTCATGAAATCCTAGGATTAGGCGGTTGCAATTTCATAAGCACACTTTAGGGTTTAGGGAGACAGTGACTCAAATGAGTCGCTGTCTCCCTGTTTTTGAGGGGATATTTTTCGACAGACCAATTGTTTTACAAAGTTTTACTTAATAGTTCTTGACAAATCCCCAAATATCTATATAATTATCAAAGGTAATTAACATAGATAACTAATATTGGTAACTAAATGGAGAACATAGAATATGACCAATAAAAAAATCAAAGAAATGCTTGATGCATGTTATCAGGCGAAACGGATTCGAGAGATGCTTCCGCCTTTGCCGGAGGGTGTGATGCCGTCTTATATTCAATATATGGATATGATTCAGAAGATGGAAAAGCAGGGAATTCAGGTGAAAATTTCTGACATCAGCGATGTGATGAATATTCCACGGCCGGGAGTGACCAGAACGGTGAAAGAGATGGAGAAAAAAGGTTATCTCCGCAAGATTGCATCTCCGGATGATGGGCGTGTCACTTACATATCTATCACAGAAGAAGGCTGGAAGCTGTTTCATAAATATGATGAGAATTATTTCGGTGAGCTGGCATTGGATCTGAGCAATATTTCGGAAGAAGATGCAGATTGTATGATCCGGACCATCGAGAAATTTTATAATATTATGTACGAGAGGAGAAAACATCATGACAAATGATAAAGCAGATTTTACGCAGGGTAGTATCCTGAAGAAACTGGTCGCCTTTATGATGCCGGTTCTTGGCGCACTGATCCTGCAGGCGGCATATGGCGCAGTTGACTTGTTGGTAGTAGGAAGGTTTGGTTCGACATCTGGACTTTCGGCGGTTTCCACAGGAAGCCAGGTTCTGAACCTTGTTACATTTGTAGTTGTTCAGTTTGCAATGGGTATCACTGTTTTGATCGCCCGCTATCTTGGTGAAAAGAGACCGCAAAAGATAGGTGCTGTTATTGGCGGTGGTGCAGTCGTATTTACGATCATGTCCGTGGTACTGTTCATTGTAATGGTATTTTTTGCACATCCGATTTCCGTGCTGATGCAGGCACCGATGGAGGCAGTTGACCTGACATCCAGTTACGTCCGTATCTGTGGAGGCGGTATTTTCTTTATTGTAGCGTATAACCTGTTGTCTGCAATCTTCCGTGGACTTGGAGACAGTAAATCACCACTTCTGTTCGTTCTGGTAGCATGTATCGTCAACGTTATCGGTGACCTGGTATTGGTTGCAGGATTTCATATGGATGCGTCAGGAGCAGCAATCGCAACAGTAACTGCACAGGCACTGAGCGTTGTACTTGCAGTAATGCTTCTGATCAAAAAAGATCTTCCGTTTAAGATTACAAAGAAAGATTTCAGGCTGAATCCACAGTGCAAGAAATTCCTCAAGATCGGTCTGCCGCTGGCACTGCAGGAATTTCTGACCCAGGTTTCTTTTCTGGCACTCTGTGCATTCGTCAACCGCCTTGGTCTGGAAGCTTCCTCCGGTTACGGTGTTGCCTGCAAGATCGTAAACTTTGCGATGCTGGTACCAAGCTCCCTGATGCAGTCGATGGCATCTTTCGTTTCTCAGAACATAGGAGCCGGCAAGAAAAAACGTGCAAAACAGGCGATGTTTACAGGAATCGGCGTAGGTCTTGCCGTTGGCTGTGTAGTATTTGTACTGGTTATGTTTAAAGGAGATATGCTATCCGGTATTTTTTCAACGGAGCCGGCGGTTATCCAGAATGGATTCGATTATCTGAAAGGTTTTGCACCGGAAGCTCTTGTAACGGCAGTTCTTTTCAGCATGGTTGGTTATTTTAATGGAAATAACAAAACAGTCTGGGTCATGACACAGGGTCTCATCCAGACACTCCTGGTACGTCTTCCACTTGCATATTTTATGAGCATTCAGCCAAATACAAATCTGACCAAGATCGGTCTGGCTGCTCCGGTAGCAACGACCGTGGGAATTGTCTTGAATGTATGCTTCTTTATTTATATGAATCGTGCAGAGAAAAAAGTGAATTAAAGAAATATAAAAAATCAGCAGTTTTGGAAGATATCCGGAACTGCTGATTTTTTTAGGAAAGTATTTTGTAATGTTCTGAGCAGTCAGGCTTTTGCTTCGCTGAAAATGGTACGGAAGATATGTCTTACGAGTGGTCCTACAAAGAAGACCTGCAGACAGAGTGCAACCGGGAAGCACAGGAATGCAAGCTGTATCCACTGACAGAACCATGTGGACGTAAATCCATTATGAAAAAATGTAGCAAAAAGGGTGATACATGGCACGACCAGGCAGACTGTGAAACACTGAATTGCCAGAACCAGAAAAATCGGTTTGTCTACCCCAGGTGTGATGATCCGAAAAGCAAGTTTCTGCGCAAGTCGTGTGATCACAAAAAAGATCAGCAGAAAGACGATCACATATTCCACCCACATTTCCCGTATCGCAAGGGCAAATACGCTATAGTCCAGTCCACCGAATTTCATGGCAATCGTGTAAACGGTCATACAATACACCATACAGAATACCATCAGTGCGGTAAAAATGATACTTTGAAATTTTGTTTTGGGCATAATCATTTTCTCCTTTTCTTTAGACAAAAAAAGACAATAAATACGCCCGTCCGTCTGACAGTGGACAGGTGACATTTATTGTCTTGATATGTCTGGGCA
>CAVBPN010000128.1:0-4498 GCA_963597235.1 bacterium | reverse complement strand
GTAAGGACTGCGGACTGGAAGAACGCGCTCCGATGTGCGGAATTCCGTTTCATGCAGCTGAAACATATATTAAACGACTGATCGAGAAAGGCCACAAAGTGGCAATCTGTGAGCAGGTGGAAGATCCAAAGAAGGCAAAGGGTCTTGTTAAGAGAGAAGTCATTCGTGTAGTTACACCGGGAACGACTCTGGATGCAACATCTCTGGATGAATCAAGAAACAATTATCTGATGTCAATTGTTTCTCTGGAGGATCATTTCGGATGTGCCATTGCAGATATCACCACAGGCGACTGTTTCCTCACAGAAGTAGATAAACCTCAGAAACTTCTGGATGAGATCAATAAATTTGTCCCTGCGGAAATTATCTGTAATGACGCTTTTTTTATGAGTGGAGTTGATACAGAAGATCTGAAGGACCGTCTGAGAATCTGCATTTTCCCACTGGATAACTGGTATTTTGATGACAGCCTCTGCCAGCGTACCCTGAAAGAACATTTTCAGGTAAATACACTGGAAGGACTTGGACTGCAGGACTATGACAGTGGAGTGATCGCTGCGGGAGCACTTTTCCAGTATCTGAATGAGACGCAGAAAACTGCACTGTCTCATATGGCAACGATCCATCCATATACGGCAGATAAATTTATGCTGATCGACAGTTCCAGCCGTCGTAACCTGGAACTGGTAGAGACACTTCGCGAGAAACAGAAACGAGGCTCACTTCTCTGGGTGCTGGATAAGACCAGAACTGCTATGGGAGCGCGTACTCTTCGTGGATATGTAGAACAGCCGTTGATTGATGCAGAAGAGATTAATCGCAGACTGGCAGCAGTTGAAGAACTGACACAGAAACCGATGCTTCGCGATGAGATTCGTGAGTATCTGAATCCAATCTACGATCTGGAACGTCTGATCAGCCGTATCAGCTACCAGTCGGCGAATCCGAGAGATATGGTTGCATTTGCTTCTTCCCTGGAAATGATTCCGTATATCCGCCAGATCCTTCAGGAATTTGAAGCACCAATCCTGAAACAGATTTTTGAGGACATGGACCCGCTGGAGGATGTGACAGATTTAATTAAACGTGCGATTACAGATGAACCGCCGCTTGCACAGAAAGATGGCGGTATCATCCGCGAAGGATATAATGCAGACGTCGATAAATACCGTCGTTCCAGAACAGATGGTAAGAAATGGCTTGCAGAACTGGAAGCAAGAGAAAAAGAACGTACCGGTATTAAGACCTTAAAAATCAAATACAGCCGTGTATTTGGATATGCTCTGGAAGTGACAAATTCTTTTAAAGATCAGGTTCCGGATAATTATGTCCGTAAACAGACACTTACGAATGCAGAGCGTTATATTACGCAGGAACTGAAAGAACTTGAAGATCTGATCCTTGGGGCAGAAGACCGCCTGTATGCTCTGGAATATGAACTGTTTGCTGATGTCCGTGATAAAGTTGGTAAAGAAGTTGTTCGTATTCAGAAGACCGCAAAGGCAATTGCGGCACTGGATGTGTTCGCTTCCCTTGCACTTGTAGCAGAAAGAAATAATTTCGTAAAACCAAAGATCAATGAAAATGGTGTTCTGGATATTAA
This sequence comes from bacterium, assembly GCA_963597235.1. Classification (GTDB taxonomy): domain Bacteria; phylum Bacillota; class Clostridia; order Lachnospirales; family Lachnospiraceae; genus Blautia_A. Next base: position 2,895 of record CAVBPN010000128.1, on the reverse strand, counting down.
AAACGGCCGTCATCCGGTTGTGGAACAGATGATCGAGAACGATATGTTTATTGCGAATGATACATATCTGGATAATCAGAAAAAACGAGTTTCCATTATCACTGGTCCGAACATGGCAGGTAAATCTACTTATATGCGTCAGACGGCGCTGATTGTTCTGATGGCTCAGATCGGAAGCTTTGTTCCGGCAGAAAAGGCTAATATTGGCATCGTAGACCGTATCTTTACCCGTGTCGGTGCATCTGATGATCTTGCAAGCGGACAGAGTACTTTTATGGTAGAGATGACCGAGGTGGCAAACATCCTTCGCAATGCTACGTCTAAGAGCCTGCTGATCCTGGATGAGATCGGACGAGGAACAAGTACATTTGACGGACTGGCAATTGCATGGTCTGTGATCGAACATATCAGTAATACAAAGCTCTGTGGCGCAAAGACTCTGTTTGCAACGCATTATCATGAACTGACAGAACTGGAGGGCAAGATTCCGGGAGTCAATAATTATTGTATCGCGGTTAAAGAAAAAGGTGACGATATTGTATTTCTTCGTAAGATTGTCAAGGGCGGCGCAGATAAGAGCTATGGTATTCAGGTTGCAAAGCTTGCCGGAGTGCCGGATTCTGTTATTAACCGTGCAAAGGAACTGGTAGAGGAACTCAGCGATGCTGATATTACTGCAGCAGTGAAGGACCTGACAGCTCCGAAGAAAAAACAGAAGATCGTTTATGATCAGGTGGACATGGCACAGATGTCGCTTTTTGATACGGTTCAGGATAATGATATCGTGGATGAGATACGGAATCTGGATATGACACATCTGACACCGATGGAAGCCATGAATATTTTATATAATCTACAGAACAAGATTAAAAACCGCTGGTAGAAATGAGAACAGGCGAGACCTGGTGATTGGAGGTTTGCTTTGAGAAAAATTGCAGTTTTAGACCAGAATACAATTGATAAGATCGCGGCAGGAGAGGTTGTGGAGAGACCTTCCTCTGTTGTAAAAGAGCTTGTAGAAAATGCGATAGATGCAGGGGCGACTGCAGTAACAGTAGAAATAACAGATGGTGGTAAAAAGCTGATTCGAATCACAGACAATGGTTCCGGAATGGAAGCAGAGCAGATCCCGCTTGCGTTTCTCCGTCACGCAACAAGTAAGATTGAAAAAGTAGAAGATCTGGAACACATTGCATCACTGGGATTCCGCGGTGAGGCACTTTCCAGTATCGCGGCTGTTTCGCAGGTGGAACTGATCACGAAAACGCCGTCTTCTGTCAGCGGCTCCCGTTATGTGATCGAAGGTGGCCAGGAGCATTCTCTGGAGGAACTGGGGGCACCGGAGGGAACAACGTTTCTTGTCCGGAACCTTTTTTACAATACACCTGCACGAAGTAAATTTCTGAAATCGGATATGACGGAGGCAAATTATATTCATACACTGATGGAACAACTTGCTCTCTCTCATCCGGAGATTTCTTTTAAATATATACAGAATAAGCAGGTGAAACTGCATACATCAGGAAACTACAGTGTGAAAGATGTTATTTACAGTGTGTATGGCAGAGAGATTGCCAGGGCACTTCTGGAGGTATCACAGGAGAATTCCTTTATGAAAATAGAGGGTTTTGTCGGAAAGCCGGAGATTGCCAGAGGTAACCGTTCTTTTGAAAATTATTATATTAACGGACGATATGTGAAAAATAATATTATTACAAAAGCAATCGAAAATGCCTACAGAGGTTTTCTGATGCAGCATAAATTTCCGTTTGTGTCTCTTCGCATGGAAATGGAAGGGAATGATCTGGATGTTAATGTGCATCCGGCGAAACGAGAAGTAAGGTTTGCCAGGGAACAGGAAGTTTATGACGCGGTTTATGATACAGTCCGTGCGGCTCTGACCAGAAGAGAAATGATTCCGAAAGTGTCGGTAGACAGTTCTTCTGTGAAAGAGGAAAAGGAAGAAAAAGTATCACGTGCAGCCGTACCGGAACCATTTGAGCAGAAACGCCGTGAAGAACTGTATGGAGCACGAAAACCAGCCACGTCTGTTGTACGAGAAGCGGTAGCACCTTACCGTCCGGCTTTTTCAAAGGATGAAGAAGAAATGTTCAGCGGTACACTGCACGAGAACCAGAAGCTGGATGAAGAGAAGAAACTGGCAGAGATGCAGCAGGCAGAGCCGGAACCATCTCAGAATTTTTCAGAGAAAATAAATATTGTGCCTGAGAAGGCGGATACACAGGTTGATCAGAAAACTGTGCAGGAAACTGTAGAGGAATCCGTACAGAAATCGGAAGAAGCAGGGATGGAAACACCGGTAGCAATATCAGAAGAAAATGGACAGCCGGAAACAGAGGCAGTTCAATCGGAAATAGCAGAAATGACCGAAGAAAAAGTTGAACAGTCGGAGATACAGATACCTGAGAAACAGACCCCTCCACAGCAGCTTGAACTTTTTGAAGAGAAACTGCTTGCACCGGAATCCAGAAGTCGAATCGACCTGATTGGACAGATTTTTGATACTTACTGGCTGGTGCAGTTTGAGGATAATTTTTACATTATAGACCAACATGCCGCTCATGAAAAAGTGTACTATGAACGTATGGTAAAACAGTTCCGGGAGCATTCCATTGACTCGCAGTATCTGAATCCGCCGCTGATCGTAACGCTTAGCATGCAGGAAGAAGAAATTCTCAGATCCAATATGAATTATTTTGAACAGTTTGGCTTTGAGATTGAGAATTTTGGTGGAAGAGAATACCGCATCAGTGCAGTGCCGTCCAATTTATACGGACTGACAGAAGAAGAGCTGTTTCTGGAAATGCTGGATAATCTGGCATCCAATAACAGTAAAGATACATTGGATATTTTTGCAGCAAGACTGGCAACGAT
>CAVBPN010000127.1:4878-16386 GCA_963597235.1 bacterium | reverse complement strand
TGTGATGGATGAGCTCTGTCAGGATGCAGTGCAGATCGTAGTTCTGGGAACCGGTGAGGAACGTTATGAGAATATGTTCCGTCATTTTGACTGGAAGTATCATGGTAAAGTATCCGCGCAGATCTATTATGATGAACCGCTTTCACACAGAATCTATGCAGCATCCGATGCGTTCCTGATGCCGTCTCTGTTTGAGCCTTGCGGACTCAGTCAGCTGATGAGCCTTCGTTACGGAACTCTGCCGATCGTTCGTGAGACAGGTGGTCTGAAGGATACGGTAGAACCGTATAATGAATTCGAGGGAACTGGTACAGGATTCAGCTTTACGAATTATAATGCGCATGAAATGCTTGCAACAGTACGTAATGCAGAGCGTGTATTCTATGATAATAAACGTGAATGGAACAAGATGGTTGACCGAGCTATGGCAGCAGATTTCTCCTGGAGTCATTCTGCAGCACAGTACGAGGAAATGTATAACTGGTTGATCGGTGACAAATAAATAATCATACGAATAAAGGGGGCACTGGAGTATACAGTGTCCCCTTTTCGGTGCATAAAATGTAGAAAAAAAGAACATGTGGTCGAAAAGTTTTACTTGACTTTAGCAGGGATTTATAATAGCATATAAGAAGAAAACACGAACATAGGTTTGGTATAAGCGTTAAAATAAATATAATAGAAGGAGAAACCATAAGATGATTAATGAAGAGAAACAGAAAGCGCTGGAAGCAGCTCTTGGACATATTGAGAAACAGTACGGTAAGGGATCTGTGATGAAACTCGGAGATTCCAGTTCTAATATGGTGGTAGAAGCAGTTCCGACAGGTTCCCTTGGTCTGGATATTGCTCTTGGTGTCGGCGGTGTGCCGAAGGGAAGAATTGTAGAAATCTACGGACCGGAATCCAGTGGTAAGACAACCGTTGCTTTACATATGGTAGCTGAAGTTCAGAAGCGTGGCGGTATTGCAGGATTTATTGATGCAGAGCATGCGCTTGATCCGGTATACGCGAAGAATATCGGCGTAGATATTGATAATTTATATATTTCCCAGCCGGATAATGGTGAGCAGGCACTTGAGATCACTGAGACAATGGTTCGTTCCGGTGCAGTAGATATCGTGATTGTCGACTCCGTTGCAGCACTTGTACCAAAGGCTGAGATCGAGGGAGATATGGGAGACAGCCATGTTGGCCTTCATGCCCGTCTGATGTCCCAGGCTCTGAGAAAGCTGACTGCAGCGATCAGCAGATCTAACTGTGTAGTTATCTTTATTAACCAGCTCCGTGAAAAGGTTGGTGTTATGTTCGGTAATCCGGAGACTACGACCGGTGGACGTGCTCTGAAATTCTATGCTTCTGTTCGTCTGGATGTCAGAAGAACAGAGACTTTGAAGCAGGGCGGCGAGATGGTTGGTAACCATGTAAAGGTTAAAGTCGTTAAGAATAAAGTTGCACCGCCGTTTAAACAGGCAGAGTTTGATATCATGTTTGGTACCGGTATCTCCAGAGAAGGTGAGATCCTTGATCTTGCATCCGAGTGTAATGTAGTAAATAAGAGCGGTGCATGGTACTCCTATAACGGAGAGCGTATCGGACAGGGAAGAGAGAACGTAAAGATCTTCCTTAAGGATCACCCGGAGATCTGTGAGGAAATCGAGAAACAGGTAAGAATCCAGTATCATCTTCTTCCGGAAGAAGAGAGTGCGCAGCAGAATGCAGCAGTGCAGGATACAGAAGAAGAGCAGGAATAATTGAATGATGGATATGGAACAGCAGCGGGAAGCACGTAAGAAGGCTCTGAAGCTTCTGGAACATATGGACCGCACGGAGAAGGGATTGTATGATCGGCTTCTCCGTGCCGGCTTTTCGGAAGCTTTGGCGACAGATGCGGTTGCTTATGTGAAGGATTACGGGTATGTGGATGATGCCCGATATGCAACGAATTACATCATGTACCGGATTCATGATAAGAGCCGGCAGAAGATCTTTCAGGAACTGCAACAGAAAGGGATTGACCGCCAGACGATCCAGACTGCATGGGAAGAAGCCGCAGAACTGGAAGAACCGGATGAGAGAAAACTTCTTCGTCAGATGGTTGAGAAGAAATATGCTCCGGGAATATCGCTTGATGAGAAGGAAATGAGACGACTGTACGGTTATCTGGCACGACGGGGATTTCGGTCCGGGGATATTTTTTCTGTGCTTGAAGAAATGGATATTTCATAAATATTTAAACAATTAGATAGAAAAACTTGACATAAATCCTAAAAACAGATAAACTTGTATTGTTGTATTTGTACAATGAAAACTAAATAAGGAGGTGCTCCTGTGGCAATTACAATTATTGTAGCAATTGTCGCTGTAGCGGTCGCACTGCTTATTGCGGTTCCTATTACTTGCAAGGTTGCTGTTAACAATAAGGCACAGAAAGATGCTGAAGTTGTTGGCACAGCAGAAGACAGAGCAAGAAGCATCATAGATGAAGCTTTAAAAACTGCTGAGACAAAGAAGAGAGAAGCTTTATTGGAAGTAAAGGAAGAATCCCTCAGAACGAAAAATGAACTTGAGAAGGAAACTAAGGAACGAAGATCTGAGCTGCAGAAATACGAAAGACGTGTTTTATCAAAAGAAGAATCTGTTGATAAAAAAGCAGATGCAGTAGAGAAGCGTGAGGCAGAGTGCACAGCAAAAGTTGCTGAGTTACAAAAAAGAGAAAAGAAAGTAGACGAACTTGAACAAAAAGGAGTACAGGAACTGGAAAGAATTTCCGGTCTGACCTCCGACCAGGCAAAAGACGAGTTACTCAGAAGTGTAGAAGATGACGTCAAGGTTGATGTCGCCAGAATGTACAAGGAACTGGAAAACAGAGCCAAGGAAGAAGCTGGTAAGAAAGCAAAAGAATACGTGGTAAATGCAATTCAGAAATGTGCAGTTGACCATGTTGCAGAGACTACAATTTCTGTTGTACAGCTGCCAAGTGATGAGATGAAGGGTAGAATTATCGGACGTGAAGGACGTAATATTCGTACTCTTGAAACTCTGACAGGTGTTGATCTGATTATTGATGATACACCGGAAGCAGTCGTTTTATCTGCTTTTGATCCGATTCGCAGAGAAATCGCCAGAGTCGCTCTGGAGAAACTGATCGTTGACGGACGTATTCATCCGGCCAGAATCGAAGAGATGGTAGAGAAAGCACAGAAAGAAGTAGAAACACAGATTCGAGAAGATGGCGAGAACGCAGCAATGGATGTTGGTGTTCATGGTATCCATCCGGAACTGCTGAAACTTCTTGGACGTATGAAATTCCGTTCAAGCTATGGACAGAATGCTCTGAAACATTCTATCGAAGTGGCACAGCTTTCCGGAATCCTCGCAGGAGAGATCGGCGTGGATGTCCGTATGGCGAAACGTGCCGGACTGCTTCATGATATTGGTAAATCTATCGACCATGAAGTAGAAGGTTCTCATATTCAGATTGGTGTAGATCTTTGTAAGAAATATAAAGAATCAGCGATTGTTATCAATACAGTTGCTTCCCACCATGGCGATGTAGAACCGGAATCTCTGATTGCATGTATTGTACAGGCAGCTGATGCGATTTCAGCAGCAAGACCGGGTGCAAGAAGAGAAACACTGGAGACTTACACAAATCGTTTGAAACAGTTGGAAGACATCACAAACGAATTCAAGGGAGTCGACAAATCATTTGCTATTCAGGCAGGCAGGGAAATTCGTGTAATGGTAGTGCCGGAACAGGTTACAGATGCTGATATGGTTCTTCTGGCAAGAGATATTTCAAAACAGATTGAAGCTGAACTGGAATATCCGGGTCAGATTAAAGTCAATGTAATCCGTGAGAGCCGTGCAGTAGATTATGCGAAATAATCTTTCTGAAACATAGAAGTTCAAGAAAAATATCAAAAGAGTATGATACAGAGAAGTGTCATACTCTTTTTTTCGTTCTAACTTTGGACAATATCCCGTAGACTGATATGGGGTGAGAGAATGAGGCAAAAACTGTCTGTACATAAAAGCAGGGAATTTCCTGGATATTATCTTTTTCTGCTTGGGGTTATTATTGGAACTGTGCTTCCGAATTTGATGCATAAAATGCAGTGGCGACAGGATACCGCGTCTGCATTGTATCTGATGGGAATTTATGCGGGAGAAGGAAGCATAGAGTATTTCTGGAAAGTTATACGAATGCGGGGCGGGCTGTTCCTTCTGGCAGCAGGGAGCGGCCTGACGATATTTGGTGTTCCGATTGCTGTGGGAGGCGTGGTTTTGCTTGGAATGATGATATCTATACTGCTGACAATGTCTGTAATCCAATTTGGGCTGCAGGGAGGTCTGGTGGGAGCAGGGCTTTTGTTTCCGCAGTTTATGATTTATCTACCGTGCCTTCTGATCGCATGTGGAATCATCTATGAAAACTCGATGCGAATATGGAAAAGCAGAAATTTTTTACCCGGACAGATTTCCTCCTACATACTGAAAATGCTGATCTGTAGCGTGTTTTTGGGATTGGGAATCCTGCTGGAGGTATATTGTAACCCGATGATAACCGAAATCCTGATACGAAATTTAAAAATTTTTTAACGGTATTTTTACTATATATGGTATTGGTTTACAATAAACCACCGTTATTTTGTAGAAAACGCGAAAACCGTTGATTTTACAGGCTTTTTAAGCAGAAAAAAGGTTTGATTTTATGTAAAATTGCAAGTATAATACAGGTACATTTGGGGAAGATGAATTCTTAATAAGGTACGGGAAATAACAGGGATGGAAAAAGTAATCGAGATTTTTATTGCATATATGCATGAGACGAAGAACACGTCGCAGAATACCGAAATTTCATATGAACGTGATCTGAAGAAGCTGATTCGATATCTTCGCAGTCAGAAGATTCAGAGTTTTACGGATGTTACGAATACAGACCTGCAGGGGTATCTGCAGGAATTGCAGAAGGAAAATCTGGCATTGTCCACAATCTCCAGAAACATTGCGTCTATTCGGGCATTGTATCATTATCTGGTCAAAACAGATAAAATGAGAGAAGATCCGTCAGAAACGCTGAAGCCGCCGAAGTTAGAGAAAAAAATGCCGGAGATTCTGTCAGTAGAAGAAGTAGACAGACTTCTGAAACAGCCGGATCTGAATACACCGAAGGGAATCAGAGATAATGCAATGATGGAACTGATGTATGCGACCGGGATGAGAGTGAGTGAACTGATTCATCTACAGGTATCGGACATCAATCTTCAGATGGGATACGTGATCTGTCATGATTCAGATAAAGAGCGGATCATTCCAATCGGTAATGTAAGCAGGAATGCAATCCTGCAGTACATGGAGCATTCAAGAGGTTTTCTGGTAAAAAATAAGACGGAATCTGCACTGTTTACGAATTGTTCAGGAAAAACGATGAGCAGACAGGGATTCTGGAAAGTACTGAAAGGATATGCGGAAGATGCAGGAATTTACAGAGATATCACACCACATACACTGCGTCATTCTTTTGCGGTACATATGCTGCAGAATGGAGCGGATGTAAAGAGTGTTCAGGAAATGCTGGGACATTCCGATATTTCTTCTACTCAGATTTACCTTGGGATGAATGTATCAAAAATGAGAGATGTTTATATGAAAGCACATCCAAGACACTAAAAAAGGCACAGCCACATAAATGGCTGTGTCTTTTTTTATAAATATTATCTGGCGGGACGTTTAACACATTTCTGCAATCGTGTAAAGCAGTTTCTCGGACTCATCCCATCCAAGACAAGGGTCTGTGATGGATTTCCCATAGATATGATTTCCACCGATCTTCTGATTTCCAGGTTCGATGTAACTCTCGATCATGAGACCTTTTACCAGTTTGTGAAGTTCAGGATCAACCATACGGCTGTGAAGAACTTCTTTTGCGATACGAACCTGCTGTTCATACTGCTTATTGGAGTTGGAGTGGTTTGTATCTACGATAACTGCAGGATTCTGAAGATTCTTTTCCTGATATTTTTCCCACAGAAGACGAAGGTCTTCATAATGGTAGTTCGGGATAGCTTCGCCATGTTTATTTACGGCACCACGAAGGATCGTATGTGCAAGCGGATTACCGGCTGTCTCAACTTCCCAGCTTCTGTAGATGAAGCGGTGAGAACCCTGTGCGGCAACGACGGAGTTCAGCATAACGCTGTAATCACCACTGGTCGGGTTTTTCATTCCTGCCGGAACATCCATACCACTTACGGTAAGACGATGCTGCTGGTCTTCGACAGAACGTGCGCCGACAGCGACATAAGAAAGAATATCGGAAAGATAACGATAGTTTTCAGGATAAAGCATTTCATCTGCGCAGGTAAAACCACTTTCCTGAATCGCATGAATATGCATCTTACGGATGGCAATCAGTCCGGCAAGCATGTCAGGCGCTTTTTCCGGGTCCGGCTGATGGACCATACCTTTATAGCCTTCGCCTGTAGTACGCGGCTTATTTGTATAAACTCGTGGAATGATCAGAACCTTGTCTGCAATCTTATCCTGCACTTTACGCAGGCGAAGAAGGTAATCACATACCGCCTCTTCATTATCGGCAGAACATGGACCGATGATAGCAAGAAATTTATCAGATTTACCTGTAAAGACATCACGGATTTCCTGATCTCTTTTGGCTTTCAGTTCCTGGATCGCCGCATCGATGGGATACTGATTACGGATCTCAGCAGGTGTAGGCAGTTTCTTTAAAAAAGTGAATCCCATAATTTCCTCCTCGCGTCCGGTTTTACTGGACATATTGGTATATTCGGAGCAGAACTCCGTTTATCCGATCGTATCGGATATATCGGGTTTATTATAAACGATTAAAAAGTGCTTGTCGATAGGAATGTTATATATTTAACGTAAAACTTTATAAAGTTACCATGTGCAATTACTAAAATTCCATATGATACAGAGCGTAAATATGTAGAAGGCATAGACAGATCTCGCTGAGAAGAAGTCCATACAGATAACCGCGTATACCGATGACAGGAATGGTAAATACTACAAAAGAAATTCGAAGAAGAATTCCAATCGCACTGTGGATGAGAGTCAGACCTGTTTTGCCAAGACCATTCAGGATACTCGTGAGAGCAATATTTGTATAAAGAAACGGACAGACAAAGGAAAGCGTACGTATATAGAGACCGGCTCCTTCATTATGAAAAAGCATCGTTCCGGTAAAATTTCCAGAGAAATAAAAAACAGCAGTGCAAAAAGCACCAAGAAGTATGCAGGCAGCACTGGTGCAACGTGTGATATAACGGATTCGTTTCCTGTATCCAAGTGCCTGCATTTCTGCGACGGACGGCATCAGCATAACGGATGCGGAACTGGTCACTGTTGAGGGAAAAAGAATGCAGGGCAGAGCCATACCGGTAAAGATGCCGTACAGACTTAAGGCTTCAGACTGTGACAGTCCATACATACGAAGACGTTGGGGAATCAGAACGACTTCAATGGCTGCCAGTACGGAGAGCAGGAGACGATTCAGAGTCAGTGGCAGAGCTGTATGACTGATCTCAGAGATTTTCAGAAGAGGTTTCTCTATATAATGTGGAGAATCGGAGTGTTTAAGACTTACAAGGATGAAGGAATACAGGGCAGCAACGAGTTCGGAAAGAAAGCTGCCAACGACAGCAATCATTGCGGTGACCGGGATATTTTCTGCAAGACAGACCTGCCAGAGAAGGCAGGTCGAAAAAATCCGCACAGCCTGTTCCAGAATCTGCATGGCAGCAGGAAAAGAGGCTTTTTTCAGACCGAGATAATAGCTGTTGATGCAGGTATGAATGCTGGCAAAAGGAAAACTTAAAGCAAGCAGCCGGATCAGAGACTCCGTTGCAGGTTCTTTCAGAATCTTTACTGCAAAAAAATCAGAAAAAGTAAAAAAAATCCAGGAGGCTGCGCAGGAGAGGCATAAGGCGAGAAAAGTACCGATACGGAAACTGTCCCGGGCTTCTTTTTCTTCTCCAAGTGCAGTATGAGAAGAAACCAGACGGGAGAGTGCAGTCTGAATGCCGGAAGTAGTCATGGCCAGTACCAGGTGTTGAAGAGGAACGACCAGCTGATACAGGCCGATTCCTTCTGCACCAATGGTATGTGAAAGGAATATTCTATAAAAGAAGCCCATAACACGGCTGCAAAGGCCTGCGGATGTAAGAAGAAAAGTTCCTCTGAAAAAGTGTTCTTTAGACATGAAAAAAGTCCTGTGGCTTTTTTGTCAGTATATGCAGAAAACTTCCTTGACAGAACAGAGGGATTCTGCTAAAGTATGACTTGAAATAAATCCGACGAAAACACTGGGAATTAAAGAGGTGAGTGGATGAAACTGTCAACAAGAGCAAGATACGGACTCAAAGCTTTGATTGATCTGGGTCTGCATTGTGAAACAGAAGCCGTTTCCATTCAGAGTATAGCAAGTCGACAAAATATTTCAGACAGTTATCTGGAGCAGCTTATGGCGAAACTCAAGAAGGCCGGACTGGTGGAGAGTACCAGAGGAGCCGGAGGTGGTTACCGACTGGGGCGCCCGGCAGCAGAGATTTCTGTAGGTGATGTTCTGAGGGTCCTCGAGGGAAGTCTGGAGGCCGCACAGTGTTCTGGAATGGAAGATGAGAGCACCTGTGAAAATCATGACATCTGTGTAACGAAATATGTGTGGAAACGAATCAACGACAGTATTACACAGGCGGTAGACACCATGATGCTGGATCAGTTGATTGAGGAAAGCCGGAAAAAACAACAGGAAAAAATGTAAAATTTCATTTTTTAGCAGGAGGAAAAAAACATGAGTAAATTAATATATCTGGATAATGCAGCAACAACAAAAACTGCTCCGGAAGTGCTTGACGCAATGCTTCCGTATTTTTCTGAATATTACGGAAACCCTTCCAGTATTTATGATTTTGCACAGAAGAGCAAAGAGGCAGTGACGAAGGGAAGACAGCAGATTGCAGATGCACTGAATACCAGAAAAGAAGATATTTATTTTACAGCCGGTGGAAGTGAGGCAGATAACTGGGCACTCAAGGCTACTTTTGAAGCATATAAATCAAAGGGTAATCACATTATTACAACCAAGATCGAACATCATGCTATTCTGCATACATGCGAATATCTTGAAAAAGAAAGAGGTGCAAAGATCACATACCTTGATGTAGATGAGAATGGTATCGTTCGTCTGGATGAGCTGGAAAAAGCAATCACACCGGAAACAATTCTGATTTCTGTAATGTTTGCTAATAACGAGATCGGATCTATCCAGCCGATCAAGGAAATCGGACGTATCGCGAAAGAACACGGCATCCTGTTCCACACAGACGCTGTTCAGGCATTCTGTCAGGTTCCAATCGATGTAGATGAATGTAATATCGATATGCTGAGCTCCAGCGGACATAAGATCAACGGACCAAAAGGAATCGGTTTCCTCTATATCCGTAAAGGTGTTAAGATCAAATCCTTCGTACACGGTGGTGCACAGGAACGTAAACGTCGTGCAGGTACGGAAAATGTTCCTGGAATCGTTGGATACGGTGCAGCTGCAGAACGTGCAGTAAAAACAATGAAAGAACGTACGGCTAAAGAAATCGAACTGAGAGATTATCTGATTAACCGTCTTACCACTGAGATTCCATATTCCAGACTGAACGGTGACAGAGTAAAACGTCTTCCGAACAACGTAAACGTAAGTTTCCAGTTCATTGAAGGTGAGTCCATGCTTCTGATGCTTGATCAGAACGGTATCTGTGGCTCCAGCGGATCTGCCTGCACTTCCGGTTCCCTGGATCCGTCCCATGTACTTCTGGCTATCGGAGTACCGCATGAAGTTGCACATGGTTCTCTGAGACTTACTTTAAGTGAAGAGACGACAAAAGAAGATCTTGACTTTGTAGTAGAGAAACTGAAAGAAATCGTACAGTATCTGAGAAGCATGTCTCCTCTGTATGAAGACTTTATGAAAAAACATCAGCAGTAAATAACAGAAACAGAATTTATAATAAGGCAGACAATTAAAGACAAAAGAGAATAACAGGAGGAATTTATATTATGTACAGCGAAAAAGTTATGGATCATTTTCAGCATCCAAGAAATGTAGGAGAAATCGAGGATGCAAGTGGTGTAGGAACTGTTGGTAACGCAAAATGCGGCGATATCATGAGAATGTTCCTTGATATCGATGATGAGACACATATCATCAAAGAATGTAAATTTAAAACATTTGGCTGTGGCGCAGCCGTTGCAACAAGCAGTATGGCTACAGAAATGGTAAAAGGAAAAACCATCGAAGAAGCAATGCAGATCACAAACAAAGCCGTTATGGAAGCTCTGGACGGACTTCCGCCGGTAAAAGTACACTGCTCCCTTCTTGCAGAAGAAGCAATCCATGCAGCTCTGTGGGATTATGCACAGAAACATGGTATCGTGATCGAAGGTCTGGACAAACCGAAGTCAGACATCAGCGAAGGCGAAGAGGAAGAAGAATACTAAGAAACTGCGGCTGTGAGGGGGGAACAGAAACTAACAAATAGCGAGGTGAAATGTTGACAGGACTTACAGACGAACAGGTAAATGAGCGAATTGCCGAGGGAAAGGTCAATGCGGATGAGAATCCGAATACCCGTACCTATAAGCAGATCGTTAAAGAAAACACGCTGACATTTTTCAATTTTCTGAACCTTGTGCTTCTGGTACTGGTACTTCTGGTCGGTTCTTATAAGAATGCATTTTTTGTATGCATTATTGTGATCAATACACTGATCGGCATCGCCCAGGAGATCCGTGCCAAGAAGACAATTGACAAGCTGGCAATCCTTACAGCGAGAAAATCAGTTGTTATACGTGAAGGAAAGAAATGGACGGTTCCGACAGAAGAACTGGTGCTGGATGACGTGGTCTGTCTTAAGACCGGTGATCAGGTACCGGCAGATGCGAAGGTGCTGGAGGGCAGTGTAGAGGTAAATGAGTCTCTGCTGACCGGTGAATCAGATAACCTCCCGAAGAATGTGGGCGATGAGCTTTTTTCCGGAAGCTTTGTGACTTCCGGTGAGGCATACTGTCAGATCATTCATGTCGGTCAGGATAATTATGCAGCTCAGATCACCAGTGAAGCAAAGGAATTCAAACGTCATAATTCTGAACTGAAGAATTCGCTGAATGCGATTTTGAAAGTAATCAGTATTATTATCGTGCCACTTGGTGCATTACTGTTTTATAAGCAGTATTATATTGTAGGCGACACATTCAGAGACTCAGTAGTAAGTATGGTGGCGGGTGTCCTTGGCATGATTCCAGAGGGACTTGTCCTTCTGACCAGTGTTGCGCTGACGCTTGGTGCGCTTGTTCTTGCAAATAAAAAGACTCTGGTACAGGAACTCTATTGTATTGAGACACTTGCAAGGGTCGATACGCTCTGTCTGGACAAGACCGGTACAATTACAGAAGGAACCATGTGTGTAGAAC
>CAVBPN010000127.1:0-4868 GCA_963597235.1 bacterium | reverse complement strand
GTGTAGAACGTGTGGAACCTTATGAAAGTGTCAGGGAGACAACCACAGAAGAAATTGAAATGGCGACGGATGAGGAAGCGGCAGAAAATGCAGAGGCAGAATCTTCTAATCTGCAGGCAGCAGAGACTGAAAACGGACAGGATAATCCGGAAGTTCAGAGTGCGGCAGATCCGGCATTTATAAATGAGATCAGTGACATCATGTGCAGTATGATGTATGTACTGAAAGATCAGAATGCGACGATCGATGCACTGCGCAAACGCTTTCCGGCGAAACAGGGTATGACTCTGGAACATGTGATTCCATTCTCTTCCGACAGAAAGTACAGTGGCGCGGTTTTTGAAGAAAAAGGCACATACCTGATGGGGGCTGCACAGTTCCTGTTTCCGGAAGATAATCAGGAACTGACAGAACGATGTCAGAGCTATGCAGAAGAGGGACTTCGAGTACTCGTACTGGCACACAGCCCGCAGATGGCAGAAGGAACAGAACTTCCGGAAGGACTGGAACCTCTTGCACTGATGCTTCTGACTGATGTGATTCGTCCGGAGGCACCGGACACACTGGCATTCTTTGGCAGCCAGGAAGTTGACCTTAAAGTGATTTCCGGTGACGATCCGGTGACTGTTTCTGCAATCGCAAAACGTGCCGGACTTAAGAATGCTGACAGATACGTAGATGCAACGACGCTGACATCCGATGAAATGATCCAGGATGCAGTTGCAGAGTACAGCGTTTTCGGACGTGTAACACCACAGCAGAAAAAAGCAATGGTACAGGCATTACAGTCACAGGGACATACGGTTGCAATGACCGGTGACGGTGTGAATGATGTTCTTGCACTGAAAGAAGCCGATTGCAGTATCGCCATGGCACAGGGCAGCGACGCAGCGAAGAATATCGCAAATGTGGTTCTTCTGGATTCAAATTTTGCATCTATGCCGCATATCGTAAATCAGGGACGAAGAGTCGTAAACAACATTCGTACCGCAGCATCCATGTTCCTGATCAAGACGATGTTTTCTGTCATGTTGTCGCTACTGACGATTTTCTTTGGAAATACGTATCCGTTCGAACCGATTCAGATGTCTCTGATCAGTGCGTGTGCGGTAGGTATCCCAACGTTCCTGCTTGCACAGGAAAATAATTACGAGAAGATTGATCATACATTCCTGCGACATGTATTTATTAATGCATTTCCGGCAGCAATTACAATTACATCCTGTGTATTTGCAGTTATGCTGGTATGTCAGAATGTATATCATTCGATGGCGATGCTCAACACAGCATGCGTTCTTGTAACAGGATGGAACTATATGGCAGCATTAAAGACCGTTTATGCGCCGCTGAATACTTACCGTAAGGTAATTATTTATGGTATGCAGTTTATATTCTTTGCTGCTGCGGTCATTTTCCAGAAACTGCTGTCTCTGGGATCACTGGATTTCGGAATGATCATTCTGGTATTTATTCTGATGACTTTTGCACCGGTACTGATCGATGTCATTACTGTATGGCTGAAAGGTATCTATGCACGCTCGCTGGATAAAGAAAATCCGGGAAAATTTACCACATTTATCGATAAACTTCGTAAATAAAAATAAGAATCTAAAAAAGGGCTCCGGTCGATTGACCGGGGCCTTTCGTAGTTCTGAAAAAGTTATTTTTTATTTCTGCACAGCCAGTAGCATCCGAATGCAGGAATCTGTACGCCTTTTGCTTCCATCTCACGGCCGGAGATGAGATCTGTGTACATACCGTCTTCTTCATCAATCCATGCAACTTTGTCGTTTTCACTGAAGTTGTAGATTCCGATGAATTTCTCTTCATCATTCTCACGTATAAAAGCAAGGATGGAATTATCCCATGTATCAATGGTACGGAGCGGTACATTGCTGTTAAATACGCTGTGGGTGGTACGGATATGATCCAGTTTATCAAGAGCAGGGAAGAGCTTACCCTGTACAGTAGCAGGATCATGACGATTTTCAGCCAGTTTCCAGTCGAACTTTCCTCTGTGAAGGTAGCGGGAGTCGTCAGCTTTTTCCGGATCATCCTTATAAGTATAATCATTTACCTGACCGATCTCATCACCGCTGTAGATCACAGGGATACCGGACTGCGAGAGCATAAATGCATGCAGTGTGATATCGTAACGGACAGCGCTGTCCACACCTTCCTGATTTCCCTCAAATCCAAAACGTTCAATACCACAGAGAGAAGCAGTTGTTCCGCAGAGTCTTGCATCACCGAGACGTGGATCATCGTTATAAAGTTCGCCTCGTGCGAAAGAATCCGGATACTTACCGGTAAGGAAATCATTCAGATATTTCTTATGTGGAACTTCCTGAATACCAAAATTCTCAAGATATTCATAATCCAGTCCCCAGCCGATATCATCATGGCAGCGGAGATAATTCTGGAATACATAATCCCTCGGAAGCTCGGAAATGATATCCAGCTGACGACGAAGCAGAGAAACATCTTTTGTTGCAACTGTGTGCCAGGTGCTTGCCATAGTTGTAACATTGTAGAGCAGGTGGCATTCTGGTTTTTCAACAGTTCCAAAGTATGGAACAACTTTTTCAGGAGCCATGACAACTTCTCCGAGAAGAAGTACACCAGGGCATACGATTTCGCAGATCATACGCATGATACGGACGATTGTATGAACCTGAGGAAGGTTACGACAATTTGTTCCAAGCTGTTTCCAGATATACGGTACGGCATCCAGACGAACGATATCTACGCCCTGGTTAGCCAGGTACAGCATATTAAAGATCATTTCGTTCAGGACGATCGGGTTACGGTAGTTCAAATCCCACTGGTATGGATAGAAGGTAGTCATAACGTGTTTATGAAGGTCTTCCAGCCAGGTGAAGTTACCGGGTGCAGTGGTCGGGAAAACTTCCGGACAGGTCTGCTCATATAAAGATGGAATGTCATAGTTATCAAAGAAGAAGTAGCGGTCCTGATATTCTTTCTCGCCGGCACGGGCACGTTTTGCCCATTCGTGGTCTTCGGATGTATGGTTCATAACGAAATCCAGGCAGACATTGATGCCGCGTTTATGGCAGGCTGCGGTCAGGGACGCAAAGTCATCCATGGTTCCGAGTTCTTCCTGAACCTTACGGAAGTCAGCCACTGCATAACCGCCGTCGCTGCGTCCCTTCGGGGAATCAAGAAGCGGCATCAGATGCAGATAGTTGACGTTGCATTCCTGTACATAGTCCAGTTTGGATTCCAGATTGGAAAGAGTACCGGCAAAAGAATTAACATACATCATCATACCGGTAAGGTCATTTCGCTTATACCAGGTCGGATCTTTTTCACGTTTCAGATCGGATTCTTTCAGTGAATCGTTTCTCAGGTCATAGAATTTCTTGAGAACCTTGAGAAGATCATTCAGGTGCATGGTGACATATGGATTATCCTGATACAGTTCACAGTAGAGCCATTTCAGCTCATCCAGATGACGTGCAAGACGTTCACAGTAGATGTGATCATCGTCACGCTTGTTTTCCAGTTTAACAGGTTCAGTCTTTACAGTTTCGACTTTAACAGCATCTGTTTTCTTAGTTCCGACTTTAGCCGGCTCTTCTTTTTTAGTTTCTACTTTAATTGGCTCGGCCTTTTTAGTTTCGACTTTAACCGGATCAGTCTTTTTTGTCTCAACCTTAACTGGTTCTTCTTTCTTCGTTTCAACCTTAATTGGTTCCACTTTTTTTGTGGTTACTTTTGGCGCCTCTGTTTTTACGGCAGCGGCCTGGGAAACAGAAGCTTTTGCGGCTTCACGCTTTTTCTGAAGACGTTTTTTTGCCATAATAAATAGCCTCCTTTAGTGTCTTTATCTGAAATTTTATAATTTGACAAATTCAGGTTTACGGTTTTGGAATACAGTATAGTACTTAAAACCGCAGTCTGCAAGTATTGCGGCGGCTTTGTCGAAAGCGTAGGCAATCTTTTCCGGAGCATGTGCATCGGCACCGATCGTAATGATCTCACCACCAAGTTCATGGTAACGGCGGATAACGGCACGGCACGGGTTAGGTTCACCGAGTCCATAGTGGAAACCTCCGGTATTCAGCTCAATTCCACGGCCCTTGGAGATGACTGTACGCAGAATCTCATCCAGAATATCCTGATATCGCTCGTAAGAGTAATATTTATTCTGATTCGGACCGTAGCGGACAATGTAATCAATATGTCCGTATACATCCATTTCAGAAAATGCATTCAGATTTTCAAGAATAGATTCAAAATATTCTCTGTAGCAGTCTGATTCTTCACGTCCCACAAAATATTCTTTATAATAAGGATCATATCCGTGAACAACATGAGAAGAACCGATCACGAAATCAAAAGGAATTGATTCCAGAAGCTTATGAAAATAGCTGTTCAGATGTGGCTGAAGCCCAAGTTCAATGCCGAAACGGACATTTAACTGAGCCTGATACTGGTCTCTGAGTCTGAAAAGCGTTTCTCTGTATCCCTCAAGATTCAGCTCAAATGTTTCATTATCCGGTGTGGGTGGGTAATCAGGATCCAGATGCTCTGTAAAACAGATACCGGAAAGGCCCCGGTGTATCGTCTCACGAATCATATCTTCCATAGATGTGTCTGAGTCAGCAGAAAAAGAAGAATGCATATGGCAGTCCCATAAGATCTGATTTGACATTTTTGTATCCTCCTTTGTATGGACTGACATTATTATACCATGCAAAAAACGCAGATGCTATGCTTTCGTTTCCATTTAAATAGAAATTTCTAATGTTTTTTATAAAATGCACTTGAATTTTTGTACGAGATTCGATACAATCCCATCTTTGACAGTTGTAAGGCAACAAAACGGCTACAAACCCAGTAAA
>CAVBPN010000126.1:7294-10432 GCA_963597235.1 bacterium | reverse complement strand
CTGCATCTGAAAGACTTTCCAGAATGCCTGGCGGAGCTTATCTTGTAAGAATTGCAAATAAATTCCACAGATAAAATAGGATAGCAGGTTTAAAAGCATTTCCGAAAATGGTTTCGGAGGTGCTTTTTTCTGTGACAGGCGCTAAAAGGGCGTGACAGGTAACAAATTCCTGAAGTTGGTCATTGTCATTTGTAAAACTTTGTCGTATAATGTTACGGAATTCGATTTTTGAGAAATACATTTAATAAGAAAGAACACGTTATATTCATATCTGTAGATATACAGTTTTGACGAGGAGGTCGATTTATTGAGTACATATACATTGGGAATTGATATCGGATCTACTACAGTAAAGATCGCGATTCTTGATGAAAATGAGAAACTTTTGTTTGCGGATTATGAGCGCCACTTTGCGAACATTCAGGAGACACTGGCAGATCTTCTGGAAAAAGCAGAGAAACAGCTTGGAGAGATGACATTATGTCCGGTCATTACAGGTTCCGGTGGTCTGACACTGGCTAACCATCTGGAGATTCCGTTTGTGCAGGAGGTTATTGCCGTATCTACATCCCTGCAGAAAATGGCTCCGCAGACAGATGTTGCTATTGAGCTTGGCGGTGAGGATGCCAAGATCATCTATTTTGAAGGCGGAAATATCGAGCAGCGAATGAATGGTATCTGTGCCGGCGGTACAGGTTCCTTTATTGACCAGATGGCATCCTTGCTTCAGACAGATGCACCTGGCCTGAATGAATATGCAAAAAATTATAAAGCCCTTTATCCGATTGCTGCCCGCTGCGGTGTATTTGCGAAAACTGATATCCAGCCGCTGATCAATGAAGGTGCGACAAAGGAAGACCTGTCAGCATCTATTTTCCAGGCAGTTGTAAACCAGACGATTTCCGGTCTGGCATGTGGTAAACCGATCCGTGGACATGTGGCATTCCTTGGTGGACCGCTTCATTTCCTTTCTGAATTAAAAAAAGCGTTCATCCGTACTCTGAAACTGGATGATGAACATACGATCGTACCGGAGAATTCTCATCTGTTTGCAGCAATCGGTTCTGCACTGAATGCAAAGGAAGATGTTACGGTTTCTCTGATAGAACTGAAAGACAGACTTCGCCATTCCATTAAAATGGATTTCGAGGTAGAGCGTATGGAGCCGCTGTTTGCGACAGAAGAGGACTATGAGGAATTTAATAAACGCCAGTCTTCTTATAAGGTTACAACAGGTGACCTGGCGTCCTATAAGGGTAACTGCTATCTTGGTATTGACGCAGGTTCCACTACGACTAAGACTGCACTGGTAGGAGAAGACGGAAGCCTTCTGTATTCTTTCTACAGCAATAATAACGGAAGTCCACTGAAGACCGCGATCCGTTCGATTCAGGAAATCTATTCAAAACTTCCGAAGGATGCAAAGATTGCCTATGCCTGTTCTACTGGTTATGGTGAAGCGCTGATCAAAGCAGCTCTTCTGCTCGATGAAGGAGAAGTTGAGACTGTTTCTCATTACTATGCAGCAGCGTTCTTTGATCCGGAAGTAGACTGTATCCTGGACATCGGTGGTCAGGATATGAAATGTATCAAGATCAAGAACCAGACAGTCGACAGTGTACAGCTGAATGAGGCATGCTCTTCTGGTTGCGGATCCTTTATTGAGACATTTGCAAAGTCCCTGAATTACAGTGTGCAGGATTTTGCAAAAGCAGCTCTTTATGCGAAACACCCGATTGATCTTGGAACACGTTGTACCGTATTTATGAACTCCAAGGTAAAACAGGCACAGAAAGAGGGGGCAGAGGTATCGGATATCTCCGCAGGTCTTGCGTATTCTGTTATCAAAAATGCTCTTTACAAGGTTATCAAAGTTTCTGATGCGACAGAACTTGGTAAACATATTGTTGTACAGGGCGGTACTTTCTATAACGATGCTGTCCTTCGAAGCTTTGAGCGTATTGCCAACTGTGAAGCGATCCGTCCGGATATTGCCGGTATCATGGGTGCGTTTGGTGCGGCTCTGATCGCACGTGAGCGTTATGAAGATGGCAAAGAGACAACTATGCTTTCCATCGACAAGATCAATGAGCTGAAATATACCACTTCTATGGCAAACTGCCGTGGATGTACAAATAACTGTCGTCTGACCATCAACAAATTTACCGGTGGTCGTCAGTTTGTCAGCGGAAATCGCTGTGAACGTGGAATTGGTAAAGAAAAGAACAAAGATCATGTTCCAAATCTTTATGAATATAAATACAAGAGACTGTTTTCTTATGAGCCGTTAAGCCCGGATCAGGCAACCAGAGGCCAGGTTGGTATTCCGCGTGTTCTGAACATGTTTGAGAATTATCCGTTCTGGTATACATTCTTTACAAAACTGAAATACGAAGTCGTGCTATCACCGACTTCCACCAGAAAGATCTACGAGCTTGGTATTGAGTCGATTCCAAGTGAGTCTGAATGTTATCCGGCGAAGCTGGCACATGGTCACGTAAGCTGGCTGATCAAAAAAGGCGTGAAATTTATTTTTTATCCGTGTATTCCATATGAGCGTAATGAATTCCCGGATGCAGTCAACCATTATAACTGTCCGATCGTTACTTCTTATGCAGAAAATATCAAGAACAACGTGGATGAGCTGAAAGATCCGAGTATTAAATTCATGAATCCGTTTATGGCATTTACGACCGAAGCAATCCTGACAGACCGTCTGGTTGAGGTATTTAAAGATATTCCGGCAGACGAAGTAAAGGCAGCAGCACATGCGGCATGGGAAGAACTTGCACAGGCACGTAAGGATGTACAGAAGAAAGGTGAAGAAACTCTCCAGTATCTGAAGGAGACCGGACGCAGAGGAATCGTTCTTGCCGGTCGACCGTACCATATTGACCCGGAGATCCATCATGGTATCCCGGATCTGATCAACAGCTATGGTATTGCAGTGCTTACAGAGGATTCTGTTTCTCATCTTGCAGAAGTAGAACGTCCGATTCGTGTCAATGACCAGTGGATGTATCATTCCCGTCTGTATGCGGCAGCAAACTTTGTCAAGAAGCTGGACAATGTGGATCTGATTCAGCTGAACTCCTTCGGATGTGGTCTGGATGCAGTTACAACGGATGAGGTTTATGA
>CAVBPN010000126.1:6311-7284 GCA_963597235.1 bacterium | reverse complement strand
AAATCGATGAGGTAAACAACCTTGGTGCGGCACGTATCCGTGTACGTTCTCTGCTGGCAGCGCTCCGTGCAAAAGATGCACAGCATAAAGAACGTGAGATCAAACCGTCTTCGATCGAGAAGGTTGTATTTACAAAGCAGATGCGTAAGGATTATACGATCCTGTGTCCGCAGATGTCACCATTCCATTTTGGAATCCTGCAGGCTGCATTCAATACCTGCGGATATCATCTGGAAGTCCTTCCGAATGATAATAAGCATGCCGTTGATGTAGGATTGAAATATGTAAACAATGATGCATGCTATCCGTCCCTGATGGTAGTCGGACAGGTTATGGATGCCCTTCTTTCCGGTAAATATGATCTGAATAAGACTGCTGTTATCATGTCCCAGACAGGTGGTGGCTGCCGTGCGTCAAACTATATCGCATTTATCCGCCGTGCTCTTAAGAAGGCGGGGATGGAACAGGTTCCGGTTATTTCCATTAACTTAAGCGGTCTGGAGAGTAACCCGGGATTCAAACTGACGCTTCCTCTGATCAAGCGTATCTGCTATGGTGCTGTATTCGGAGACATTCTGATGAAGTGCGTTTACCGTATGCGTCCGTACGAAGCTGAGCCGGGAATCGTGAATCGTAAGCATAAGATCTGGGAACAGAGGGTGATCTCCTTCCTTGAGGGAAGCAGTGTCAGTCATGGCCAGTTTAAGAAGATGTGTCATGAGATGGTACATGAGTTTGATATGATTCCGATCACCGGAGAGAAAAAGCCACGTGTTGGTATTGTTGGAGAGATCCTTGTTAAATTCCTTCCGGCGGCAAACAATCATCTGGCAGAGCTTCTGGAAGCAGAAGGTGCCGAGGCAGTCTGCCCGGATCTGATTGACTTTATTAATTATTGCTTCTATAATCAGAACTTTAAATGTGAGTTCCTTGGATTTAAGAAAAACAAGGCAACGATCGCAAACTGGGGAAT
>CAVBPN010000126.1:5913-6301 GCA_963597235.1 bacterium | reverse complement strand
CAAGGCAATCGAGTGGCTCCGTAAGCCGATGAATGAAGCGCTGGCGCAGAGCCGCCACTTTACTTCGTCTGCAAATATTGCAGATCTGGCGAAGATGGCTGAGCCGATCGTATCTCCTGGTAACCAGACAGGTGAAGGATGGTTCCTGACCGGTGAGATGATGGAACTGATCCACGGTGATGTGCCGAATATCGTTTGTATTCAGCCGTTCGCGTGCCTGCCGAACCATATTGTTGGTAAAGGTGTTATTAAGGCGATTCGAAGAGAACATCCGGAGGCAAATATCGTGGCGATTGATTATGACCCGGGGGCTAGTGAGGTTAATCAGTTGAATCGTATAAAGCTGATGCTTTCTACAGCACAGAAAAATCTTAATAAAAATTAGTTT
>CAVBPN010000126.1:3305-5903 GCA_963597235.1 bacterium | reverse complement strand
CCCTAAGCCCCCCCTTCTTGGCCACGCGGTAGAGGTGTGGAGAGGGGGATTGGGAATAAAAGAAAAAACAGGGTGTGTGGTGCATGCCTTGTTTTTTTATGGAGAAAATTTTTATGATAGGAAAGGAGGAGATAGGGGTGGACTGGAATTGGGAAAAGTGAGATAATTGTAGATAGTAATGATAATAAAAAGTTATATGGCAGTGTAGGAGTGTCGGAAATGGGAAGGAAACAGAGAAGTATTGTAATTGTATTATTGGCGGTTATGTTGATGTTCTGTATGTCGGTGACGGCATGGGCGGGGACGAAGGTTCTCTATGTCGGGCAGTCGTACAGGGTCAATGTGTCGGGAAATTATAAGTGTAGCAGTACGAATAAGAGAGTTGTGAGGGTGAAGGGTAAGAAGATCACGGCTCTTAAGGCCGGAACTGCTTATATTAAAGGCACGAGAAAAGTAAAGGGTAAGAAGGTCGTAAAGAAAATTAAGATTGTGGTGAAGAACCCTTATATCAATAAGAAGAGTGCAACTCTTACTTCGGGAAAGCAGTTAAAGTTGAAGTTGACGGGTACGACGGCGGTTAAGTGGACTTCTTCTAATAAAAAGATTGCCACGGTATCATCTTCAGGTACAGTCAAGGCTAAAAGTGGCGGAACGGTTAAGATAACAGCAACAGGAAAGAATAAAAAGAAATATACCTGTGTCATTAAGGTACAGGTTCCTCAGAAGAAACCAGCACCGACTGCGACACCGGTGCCGACCGCAACACCAATGCCAACACCTACTCCGGTTCCAAAACCGAATGCATATTTGATCGGACATCGTGGTTTTAAATCTGTAGCACCGGAAAATACATTTGCCTCTTTCAGGATGGCAGTTGCAAATGGTTACAGAGCGATTGAGACAGATGTTCGATTTACCTCGGATAAAGTTCCGGTGCTTCTGCATAATTCTACAATAAATAAGACATCAAATGGTAAAGGTTATCTTTCCAGAATGACTTATGAGGATGTCAGGTCTTATGATTTTGGTTCCTGGATGGGTGAAGAATATGCGGGAGAGCAGATTCCGAATTTTAAGGAATTTATTGTATTCTGCAGGGAAAATCAGGTACATCCTTATATCGAACTGAAAAAAGAATCTTCGGTAAAATATGAAGATATACAGGGATTATATGAGATCGTCTGCACAGAAGGCATGCAGCAGAATGTTTCCTGGTTTTCTTTTGATTATGATTATATGCTCTGGATGAAAGAAATCGCACCGACAGCGGATATAGGAATCGTTCTGCCGGGCAGTGAAAATCTTGGCATCACAGAGGCTGTCTTTGCGAAACTCGAGAATCTTAAGACCGGAAGGAATACAGTTTTTGTAAGCGACTATGCAAGAAAAATTTCTCCGGCTGCACTGGTAAGATGTAAAGCAGCAGGGATTGCTCTTGTAGCAAGGGATATCGCAAGTGAGGAAGAATGGTATGCTCTGGACCCGTATTACCGGGCGGCATTTGCAGATGCAGTGTGAGAAACATTTTTCTTTACCATTCTTATTCCGTCTGCTATACTTAGAACCAAACGCAATACCATACAAGAACAGAAAGAGGAACAAACATGGCAAAATATACATTAATGAAAACGGAGGGACGTGCGAAGCGTGCACAGTTTGAGACCGTACATGGTACGATCCAGACTCCTGTATTCATGAACGTAGGAACAATCGGTGCTATTAAAGGTGCAGTTTCTACACAGGATCTTTATGAGATCGGTACACAGGTGGAACTTTCCAATACCTACCATCTGCATGTTCGACCGGGCGATAAGATCGTAAAGCAGCTCGGCGGACTTCATAAGTTTATGAACTGGGAGAGACCAATCCTTACTGATTCCGGCGGATTTCAGGTATTTTCCCTTGCAAAACTTCGTAAGATCAAAGAAGAAGGCGTTCATTTCCAGTCACACATTGACGGACATAAGATCTTTATGGGACCGGAAGAGAGTATGCAGATCCAGTCCAATCTCGGATCTACGATCGCTATGGCATTTGACGAGTGCCCGAGCAGTGTGGCAGACAGAGACTATGTACAGAAATCGGTAGAGCGTACCACACGCTGGCTGGCAAGATGTAAGACAGAAATGGACCGTCTTAACAGCCTGCCGGATACGATCAATAAAGAACAGCTTCTTTTTGGCATCAACCAGGGTGCCGTTTATGAAGATATCCGTATCGAACATGCAAAAGAGATTGCAAAGATGGATCTTGACGGTTATGCAGTCGGTGGTCTTGCTGTAGGTGAAACACACGAAGAAATGTATCGTATCCTGGATGAAGTTGTACCATACCTTCCGCAGGATAAACCAACGTATCTTATGGGCGTTGGAACTCCGGCAAATATCCTTGAGAGTGTAGAGAGAGGAATCGATTTCTTTGACTGTGTATATCCGAGCCGTAACGGACGACATGGTCATGTCTATACAAACCACGGCAAGATGAATATGTTTAATGCAAAATATGAGATTGATACCCGCCCGATCGAGGAAGGCTGCGGCTGTCCGGCATGCCGTCATTACAGCAGAGCTTATATCCGCCATCTTCTCAAAGCAAAAG
>CAVBPN010000126.1:2545-3204 GCA_963597235.1 bacterium | reverse complement strand
GGAAGGCTGCGGCTGTCCGGCATGCCGTCATTACAGCAGAGCTTATATCCGCCACCTTCTTAAATCGAAAGAAATGCTTGGAATGCGTCTCTGCGTTCTGCATAACCTGTATTTCTATAATCATATGATGGAAGAAATACGTGATGCCCTCGACGAAGGCAGATTCAGCGAATATAAGAAGATGCGTCTCGAAGGATTTGCAGCCGGTGAGCAGAAATAAAAGAAGAACCATATCTTATAGACATAAATCACACAAAATCCCCAAAAACACTTGAAGTAACAGGCTTTTTTGTGTATGATAGTAGGTAGTGTTCCTGAAGAGCAGGAATGTAAGTAGAAACAGGAGGAATCTCAAATGAACGAAAGTACCGCAAGCATGGGTATGATGATCTTATGGATGGTTGTCATCTTTGGAGTAATGTATTTCCTGATGATCCGTCCTCAGAAGAAAGAGCAGAAGAGACTTCAGGCAATGCTCAACAGCATGGAAGTTGGTGACAGCATCGTTACCACAGGCGGCTTCTATGGAGTAATCATCGACATGACAGAAGAAGATGTAATCGTAGAATTCGGCAATAACAAGAACTGCCGTATCCCAATGAGAAAACAGGCTATTGCAGAAGTGGAGAAGGCAGAACAGGCATCCGCATAACTGCAAA
>CAVBPN010000126.1:0-2449 GCA_963597235.1 bacterium | reverse complement strand
TTCTAACTTTTGCGTAGTAAAGGGTTGAAAAGTGTAAAAAAGTGCGTTATTATAATAACAATATCCATAAGGAAAGGACTCTGCTTAAGATTTGTGTGATTGCAGAGAGAGGAAATGAAGAGATGGAATATAAGATCGCATTGATTCCGGGGGATGGAATCGGACCGGAAATCGTCAGTGAAGCAAAAAAAGTTCTTGATAAAGTATGTGAGAAATATCATCACACATTTACATATTCAGAGGTACTTCTCGGAGGAGCATCCATTGATGTTCACGGCGTACCGCTTACCGATGAGGCAATTGCTACTGCAAAAGCTTCTGATGCAGTTCTGATGGGTTCTATTGGTGGTGATGCAAAGACATCCCCATGGTATAAACTGGAGCCTTCAAAACGTCCGGAAGCAGGACTTCTTGCTATCCGTAAGGCATTAAATCTTTTTGCCAACCTTCGCCCGGCATACCTTTATAAAGAACTCGAAGAAGCCTGCCCGATCAAGAAAGAAGTGATCGGAGATAACGGATTTGATATGATCATCGTCCGTGAGCTGACAGGCGGTCTTTACTTCGGAGAAAGAAAGACCATCGAGGAAGACGGCGTAAAGAAAGCAATCGATACACTTTCCTATAATGAAAATGAGATTCACCGTATTGCGATCAAAGCATTTGACATCGCAATGAAGAGAAGAAAGAAAGTCACAAGCGTAGATAAAGCGAATGTACTTGATTCTTCCAGACTTTGGAGAAAAGTTGTAGAAGAAGTTGCAAAAGATTATCCGGAAGTAACACTGGAGCATATGCTGGTTGATAACTGCGCAATGCAGCTTGTACATGATCCGGCACAGTTCGATGTTATCCTTACAGAGAATATGTTCGGTGATATCTTATCAGATGAAGCAAGTATGGTAACCGGTTCCATCGGAATGCTGTCTTCTGCAAGTCTGAATGAAACAAAATTTGGTCTGTATGAGCCAAGCCATGGTTCCGCACCGGATATCGCAGGACAGAATAAAGCAAACCCGATCGCAACGATCCTTTCTGCAGCAATGCTGCTTCGTTATTCCCTGAATCTTGACGAAGAGGCAGATGCAGTAGAGGCAGCTGTACAGAAAGTACTGACAGACGGATACCGTACCGGT
Organism: bacterium; assembly: GCA_963597235.1. Taxonomy (GTDB): domain Bacteria; phylum Bacillota; class Clostridia; order Lachnospirales; family Lachnospiraceae; genus Blautia_A. The sequence goes on along the minus strand of CAVBPN010000126.1, from coordinate 1,313 downwards.
GACATTATGTCAGACGGATGCAAGGCTGTCGGAACAAAAGAAATGGGAGACCTGATCGCAGCAGCGGTATAAGTGCTATGCACGGAACAATCCGTAGGTATCGGACAAAAAATAAAGAGGAGATAATAAAATGAGAAGTGACGCAGTAAAAACGGGTTCACAGCAGGCACCTCACAGAAGTCTGTTCAATGCACTCGGTTTCACCGAGGAAGAAATGAAGAAACCTATGGTCGGTATTGTAAGTTCGTACAATGAAATTGTACCGGGACATATGAATCTTGATAAAATTGTAAACGCTGTAAAGCTTGGTGTTGCAGAAGCCGGTGGTGTGCCGGTTGTATTTCCGGCAATTGCCGTATGTGATGGTATTGCAATGGGACATGTCGGAATGAAATATTCTCTTGTAACAAGAGATCTGATCGCTGATTCTACAGAAGCAATGGCAATGGCTCATCGGTTTGATGCCCTTGTTATGGTTCCAAACTGTGACAAAAACGTACCTGGACTTCTGATGGCAGCAGCCAGAATCAATGTTCCGACCGTATTCGTAAGCGGCGGTCCGATGATGGCAGGCCATATCCACGGTCATAAAACAAGTCTTTCCAGTATGTTCGAAGCTGTTGGATCTTATGCAGCAGGAAAGATCACAGAAGACGAACTGACAGAATTTGAAAATAAAACATGTCCTACATGTGGATCCTGTTCCGGTATGTACACAGCAAACTCCATGAACTGTCTGACTGAGGTTCTTGGTATGGGACTTCGTGGAAACGGAACCATTCCGGCTGTATACTCCGAGCGTATCCGTCTTGCAAAACATGCAGGTATGCAGGTTATGGAAATGTACCGTAAAAATATCCGTCCGAGAGACATCATGACGAAAGAAGCAATCCTGAATGCACTGACTGTAGATATGGCACTTGGATGCTCCACAAACAGTATGCTTCATCTTCCGGCTATCGCTCATGAAGTCGGAATGGACTTTGATATCAGCTTCGCAAATGAGATCAGTGAAAAGACTCCGAACCTCTGCCACCTTGCACCGGCAGGCCCGACTTACATGGAAGATCTCAACGAGGCAGGCGGTGTTTATGCAGTAATGAACGAGCTGAATAAAAAAGGACTTCTCCATACAGAATGCATGACAGTAACAGGTAAAATAGTAGGCGAAAACATCAAAGACTGTGTAAACCTTAATCCGGAAGTTATCCGTCCAATCGATAATCCATACAGCCAGACCGGTGGTCTTGCAGTACTGAAAGGAAATATTGCTCCAGATGGCGGTGTAGTAAAACGTTCCGCAGTCGTAGAAG
>CAVBPN010000125.1:6972-33350 GCA_963597235.1 bacterium | reverse complement strand
CTCCTATGCATACGAACTGGAAGGTTCTATTGAAGACAAACTGAACCAGATCGTTCAGAAAGTATATGGTGGTAAGAGAGTTGTGCTTACAGCAAATGCTCAGAAACAGGCAAAGCAGCTCGAAGCACTTGGATTCGGTAACTGCCCGATCTGTGTAGCTAAGACACAGTACAGCCTGACAGACGACCAGACTAAACTTGGCGCACCGACAGACTTCGAAGTAACTGTACGTAACCTGAAGATCTCCGCTGGTGCAGGATTTATCGTAGCTCTGACAGGGGAGATCATGACTATGCCAGGACTTCCGAAAGTACCGGCGGCAGAACGTATCGACGTTGATGAAACCGGAAAGATCACAGGACTTTTCTAAGAATTAAGATGTATCGGGAACTGCCCGATAGCCCGCCAATTATTTTGGCAAATAGAAAATCCCGAGGGGGACCATCTCATAGTTGCGAAAGGCCGAAGGTCCCCCTCAGACTCCCCCTGCTTGGCCCCGCTAAAAAGAGTAAGTTGAAGGGAAAATGCTATTCTCTCACGCACCTCACCTGGCCCCGCTGAAAAGAACAGAATATAGTTAAATTTAATCATGAGAATGTCAGAATAACAGGATATCTTCTCTATACGAGAGAGAAGAGTTCTGTTATTTTTATATATTGCGATACCATTCATACGAAAGTTTCCCGGCTTGATGCACCAGGAGGATTTTTCTAAGGGAACCGTATAAGACAAAATTTCCGTCAAGCATTTGCACCGAGGGGTTGCGAGGGGACTGGCGTGAAGTCCCTTCGCGGTTTTAATACGATGCGATGGTATATGGCGGGCACACGGGAGGTACCCGTGAAATCCCTTCGCGGTTTTCATACGATGCCATGGTGTAATGAAGGGTGTATGGGAGGTTCCCATAAAAGATTAAAGGGCAACAGCCCTTAGAAAAAATATCGATATAATAATGGGGGCTGGGGAAGCACCCCAGCTATCTTGACAAAAAGGGATAACATGTTTACCATGAATTTATAAAATTCATACCCCATAATTATGCTAGGGAGGCATAACAAATGACTATAAAAGAAAAACTGACAGCCCTTCGTAATCTTATGAAAGAAAAAAAGATAGATGCCTATCTGGTGCCGACAGATGATTTCCACGGATCGGAATATGTAGGCGACTACTTTAAATGCAGAAAATATATTACAGGTTTTACAGGCTCTGCAGGGACAGCTGTGATCATGCAGGATATGGCAGGCCTGTGGACCGATGGAAGATATTTTATTCAGGCGGCGGAGCAGCTTCGTGGCAGTACAATTGAGTTGTTTAAATCCGGTGAACCGGAAGTTCCAACGGTACATCAGTTTCTGAAAGAAAAACTGGAAAAAGGTATGTGTCTGGGCTTTGACGGACGTACGGTCAGTGCAAAAGAAGCGGAGCAGTTAGGCGAACTTTTGAAAGAAAAAGATATTACTTTTTCCGTAAATAATGACCTGGTCGGTGAGATCTGGGAAGGCCGTCCGGCGCTTTCCTGTGAACCGGTTATGGAACTGGATGTGAGATGGACAGGAAAGTCCAGAGCAGACAAGATTGCAGATATCCGTGAACAGATGAAGGAAAAGGAAGCAGACATTTTCATCCTCACTTCTCTGGATGATATTGCATGGTTATTAAATATCCGCGGAAACGATATTCACTGTTGTCCGGTAGTTCTTTCTTATCTTGTTATGACAGATGCAGAGATACGATTGTACGCGAATAAAGCTGCTTTTTCAGAAGAAATCAGAAGAAATCTGGAAGCAGATGGAGTAAAAATTTATCCATATGATGAGGTCTATTCTTATGTTCAGACCATACCTTCAGATAAGAAAATCCTGCTCTCAAAAGCAAATGTTAACAGCCGTCTGGTAAGTAATATTCCATCTGAAGTGAAGCTTATGGACGAGCCAAATCTGACTCTTCTTCCGAAGGCAATCAAGAATAAAACAGAGATGGATAATGAGCGGATTGTGCATATTAAAGATGGTGTTGCAGTTACAAAATTCATCTACTGGCTTAAGAAAAATGTGCCGGAAGGCACGGTTACAGAACTGAGTGCAGCAGAAAAACTGTATCAGTTTCGCAGTGAACAGGAGCATTTTATAGGGGATAGTTTTGATCCAATCATAGCCTATGGAACACATGCAGCAATTGTACATTACAGCGCAACAGAGGAGACAGATATTCCTCTTGAAGTCAGAGGAATGGTGCTTGCAGACACCGGTGGACACTATCTGGAAGGCACAACAGACATCACAAGAACCATCGTTCTTGGCCCGATCACAGAAAAAGAAAAGAAATATTTTACGGCAGTTCTTCGGGGCAATCTGAACCTTGCAGCGGCGAAATTTAAGTATGGATGTACCGGCTTAAACCTTGATTATCTTGCCAGAGGACCGCTCTGGGAACTGGGTGAGGACTATAATCATGGTACAGGACATGGTGTGGGATATCTTCTAAATGTACATGAGGGCCCAAACAGTTTTCGGTGGAAAAATCTTCCGGGAAATCCGGCTCCGGTACTGGAAGAAGGCATGATCACATCCGATGAACCAGGCTATTATCTGGAAAATGAGTTCGGTATCCGTCACGAAAATCTTGTACTCTGCAGGAAGGCAGAAGAGACATCTTTCGGGCAGTTCATGTGCTTCGAACCACTGACAATGGTAGCGTTTGATCTGGAGGGAATCAATCCGCAGGAGATGACAGAACGTGAGAGAAAACTCCTGAATGAATATCATCAGAAAGTGTATAAAACAATATCACCATATTTAGTTGAGGATGAGAAAGAATGGCTGAAACAGGCAACCAGAGAGATCTGACAAATATGATCTGATCAACTGGTATTTTGATAAGCTTCTGGTAAAATCTTTTGAACATATGGGACAGGGTGTTTGACGAAAATTTAATTGTATGGGGAATCCTTTGAAAATTTCTCCTGGTGTCTCAGGAGGGGAGATTTTTGTATAAAGGGTTCCTCTTTTTGGGTGTGGAAGGAAATTTTTTCAAAAAACCTGCATCCTTTTTTATTGTTTCTGTGTCTAATAAGTAGAAGCACATAAACAGAAAGCTTTTATAACATTTCCTGATGACCGGTCAGAGACAGGAGAATGGAGAAAACTACGATGAATGAATTTTTGATACGAAGAGCAAAGAAAGGTGACAAAGATGCTTTTTGCCGGCTCATGGATGAGCATGTACAGTGCATGTACAAGGTTGCAGTTTCTTATCTTAAAAATGATGAGGATGCAGCCGATGCGATTCAGGATACCATTCTTTCCTGTTATGAGAATCTGAAAAGTCTGAAACAAAATCAGTATTTTAAGACATGGATGATACGCATTCTGATCAATAAATGCAAGGATATCCTTCAGAGGAAAAAGCAGGTCACTTACACCGATCAGTTACCGGAAACTCCTTTTTATGAGGAAGAATACGCATCGAAGGAATGGGCGCAGCTACTGGAACCACTGGATTCGAAATATCGTCTGGTCATTATTCTGTATTATATGGAAGGACTTAATATCCGCGAGATCAGCGACATTCTGGATATGAAAGAAAGTACTGTGAAATCCCGTCTTCAAAGAGGCAGAAAACAGATAGCACAGATGTATGAGTACAAGGTCAGGGAGGGACGTGTTTGATGATGACTTTTAATAATAACGAAAAAGATTTTCAGGAAAAACTTCAGAAAGATACAGAAATACCGGTGATCGTACATGAGCGGATCAATCAGGCATACCGTCTGATCGAAGACAATACCGCAGTACAGAAAAAAGCACCGAAAGATCCGTACCACTGGATGAAGATTGGTGGCAGGATTGCAGGGGGCATGGCAGCAGTACTGGCAGTCGGATTTGTATTTTGTGCCACAAATCCGGTAATGGCAAAAAATATCCCGGTCGTGGGTGGTCTTTTTGAAACACTGCAGAACAATGTAAGTTTCTTTGGTGATTTTGCAGATCACGCAACGACGTTGGAAAATGTTGAAAAATCTGGAACAGAAGACGACAGTACAGCGAAGGATGATGCAGATACTGTAGCAAAAGAAGATACTGCCTATACGAAAACAGCAGACGGTCTGACGATCACCTGCTCCGAGGTATTTGCTAACAGTCAGGCAGTCTATGTGACCATGCAGTTCAAGAGTGATACTCCATTCCCGGAAACTGAAACCCAGGCAGAAAGCGGCACACCGATCATAAATCTGGATATGACAGGCAGTGTGGATTTTAATGCAGACGCAGAGCCAATCATTGATGGACAGGTAGAAGGACAGTTTCTGGATGACAATACCTATGCATGCATTTTGCGTTATGATCTTGCACAGGCGGCAAAAGATTACACAGAGTATAGTGAGAAATACAACGAAATGACACAGCAGGTACTGGATGAGATGGGAATTACGGATGCAGATCTTTCGGATGAGACGGATGAAGGATATGCATTGCTGGAAGAGTATATCAATAAAGTGTCTGCACGTGGTGGAGAATACCAGAAGTATATTAAAAGCATTGAGATTCCGGATACCTTTAACCTGCATCTGGATATCACGAAAGTAAAAGGTCTGGAAGCAAACTATGAATGGTCAGAAGAGGATTACGAAAAGTACGGAGAGGATGCCGGCTACTATAAATATGAAGGCGACTGGAGCTTTGACATTCCGGTTACAGTGGATGATTCCCAGACCGAAGTCATGGAACTCAACGACACAAACGACGCAGGTATCGGACTTAAATCCGTAATCCGAACCCCGTACGAACTGACCGTAAATGAGCTTTACGAAGAAGGTTCTGACAGTGACTGCTTCATGGTAGCCCTCGATGCCAATGGAAATAAACTTCCATACAACGATTCCACCGGAAATTGCAATGTCTTTGCGATTCAGGACAGAGATATTTCTACCGTTGACATTTACATTCTGGACTATGTTCAGTACATGGATGAACTGAAAGGCGAGTATAACTACAATAACAACGAAAATAAACCAGAAGGCCAGAAATGGAGCGATCTGCTTGACCAGTATGCAAAATATCATAAGACATTACATTTTGAGTAAACAGATACAAAATTGATTATTCACAGATGCTAATCTGCAACAGATTACAGGGGAGTACGATTGCACATGGATAACAATAAAGAATGTGCAAAATAAGAAGATAGTATTTTACTTTTTGTGTAAAAACAGGTATGATATAAAGAAAATGCCGCTGTAATTTTGTAAAGCGACAGAGCAACTTGACTATGTTTTCACACAAGGAGGAAGATTATCATGAAAATTGGTTTTATCGGTTGTGGAAATATGGCGACAGCCATGTTAAAGGGAATTCTGAAAAGTGGTGAAGTGGAAGCAGCAGATATGATTGCTTCTGCGAAGTCAGACAGGACCCGCGAAAAGATTGAGAAGGAACTTGGTATTCAGAAAGCAGATACGAATGTGCAAGTTGTAGATTTTGCAGATGTTGTATTTCTGGCTGTGAAGCCGCAGTTTCTGGAAGGCGTTCTGGATGAAATTAAAGGAAGTGTGAAAGAAGGACAGATCTTTATTTCCATCGCACCGGGTAAGACGCTGCAGTGGCTGGGTGAACATCTTGGCGAGAACACAAAGGTTATTCGTACCATGCCAAACACTCCGGCAATGGTCGGCGAGGGAATGACAGCCCTCTGTGTCAATGAACTGGTTACAGAAGAAGAAACCACACTTGCTGTAAAACTCTGTGACACTTTCGGAAAGACAGAAGTGATCCCGGAGCATCTGATGGATGCAGTTGTTGGTGTTTCCGGAAGTTCTCCGGCATATGTCTTTATGTTCCTTGAGGCAATGGCAGATGCAGCAGTTGCAGACGGAATGCCGAGAGCACAGGCGTACAAATTTGCCGCACAGTCCGTACTTGGAAGTGCGAAACTGATGCTGGAAACCGGAAAACATCCGGGAGAACTTAAAGATATGGTCTGCTCCCCGGCAGGAACGACGATTCAGGCAGTCCGTGTTCTTGAAGAAAAAGGCTTCCGCAGTGCGGTGATCGAGGCACAGACAGAGTGTGTAAAGAAAGCAAAAGGCATGTGATTCCGGAAAAGAAATTTTCACGAGTGCACAGATTTGAGAAATACGATTTATAAAAAGTAGAAGTAAAAATTTTCCACTGTAATTTACATCCGGCAGAGTACGGAAGAGATTACAGTGGAATTTTTTTGCGTTTCTGGCTGAAAGATAAGGAATATATTGCACTGGCATATATGACAGGAATCTTGTCAATCAAGAAATATGGTTCGCATTCTGCGTTGAATAGCTATGTGATCGAAAAGGCTGAGATCTAAAAAAGAAAAAATTTGACATCTTTTATAAAAATAGTTATAATTCTAAACATTAGAATTATAACTATTTTGCTTTGCATTAAACTCAAAAAGGGAAGGAAAATGAACCATGGATACATCATTGCATTATCTGACAATGGCAAATCAGATGCTGATCCAGAAGAGGCTTCTGGAGCGGGTGAAGGCTTCGGGGCTTACGCTTGGACAGCCGAAGGTTCTGGATTATCTTAAGGACCATGATGGAGCCAGTCAGAAAGAAATCGCAGCGGGATGTTTTATCGAGGCGGGATCGCTGACCTCGATTTTGAACCGCATGGAAGAGAGAGGGCTGATTGAGCGACGTATGCTCAATGGAAACAGAAGGACTTTTCATATCTTTATGACAGAATCCGGAAAGAAAAGCCAGAAGATTGTAGAAGAGGCTTTTGTGGAGATTGAGTCAGCTGCATGGAAAGATATTTCTCCAGAAGAAGCAGAGGCTTTTATGAAGATTTATCATAAAATTTACAGCAACCTGTCTGAAACAGGCTGTGATCATACAGGGAAAGAAGGAAGTAACAAATGAACAAATTAAAAAGATACGTGATTTTTCTGATCGGTCTGTTTGTGAACTCGCTTGGTGTCAGTCTGATCACCAAGGCAAGTCTCGGAACATCACCGATCTCATCAATTCCGTATGTATTAAGCTTAAGTTTTCCGTTTACGCTCGGAAACTTTACGATTTTTTTCAGCGTATTTCTGATCTTATTGCAGTTACTGATCCTGCGTAAGAATTTTAAACTGGAACATGTTCTGCAGATTCCGGTATCCATTGCATTTGGATACTTTATCGATCTGACCATGCTTCTTTTTGCATGGGTAAATCCGCAGACATATGTTATGAAGATCGTATATCTCCTGATCGGATGTCTGATTCTTGGATTTGGTGTGTATATGGAAGTACTTGCAGATGTTGTCATGCTGCCGGGAGAATCTTTTGTCCGTGCAATCGTACTGACATGGAAAACCAACTTCGGTACGACAAAAATCTGCTTCGACGTTTCCATGGCAGTGATTGCGGCAATCCTGTCTTTTGTATTCACGGGACATCTCAATGGTGTGCGTGAAGGTACAGTCATTGCGGCACTGCTGGTTGGATTTATCGCCAGAGTTCTTGGTAAGAAACTTGCATTTGTCAAACCGATTCTGTTTCCGGAAGAATTTTCAGGAGAAAATGTGGAAAGTGCCGGTGCATCCGATGCGGCATCTGTGGATAAAACAGCAGATGCAGTTCGGAGAAACGTTATCGTGATCGGCAGACAGTTTGGAAGCGGCGGACACGATATCGGTAAAGCACTCGCAGAAAAACTTGGCTACGCTTTTTATGACCAGGAGATCATCGAGATGACTGCCGGAACGACAGGATATACACCGGAATTCATCCAGAAAAAAGAAGAGATGATGACCAGCAGTTTCCTGTATGACCTGGTAAATCAGATGTATATGTATGCACAGCCGGATGAGGAAGCACCGAAGGATAAGATCTACGAGGCAGAATCCAAAGTTGTCAGAGAGCTGGCGGCAAAAGGAAACTGCGTGATCGTAGGACGCTGTTCCGATTATACGCTCAGAGACAATAAAAACTGCCTCAGAGTATTCTTCTCAGCGCCAATGGAAAACAGAATGAAACGAGTTATGGACCGCCTGCATCTGTCCGAGAAAGACGCAAAACAGAAGATACAGAAAGAAGACAAATGGCGTGCTGACAACTACCGTTATTATACCGGCCGTATCTGGGGTGCATCAGCAAACTTCGACCTGACTGTGAATACAGCTCTTGGAGAAGAGTACATAGAAATGTGCATCCGCGAGGCGATAAAACGGTAAGAGAATCATAATAAAAAGAGTGCAGATCCTGACAATTCAGTACAGGATTTACACTCTTTTTTTACGAAATCAGTATATTGTCTCTTTAAAAAAGATTTCCCGAGTGCTAAGATAGACAAGGCAATCGTATTTTATGGAGGAAAGAAAAGTGACAGAAGAAATTGAGACACAAGAGAACAAGAAATTACCGGTCCTGCGGGGCGAGCTGGCGTTGCTGGTGGTGGTATTGATCAACAGCCTGGGAGTTGTGCTGATGTTGTATTCCGGTTCCGGGATCTCGGCGATTTCCAGTGTACCATATGCATTTTCGGAAGTATTCAATAAGATTTCCCTTGGAACCTGGACTTATATTTTCCAGGGGGTTCTGGTGTTATCCCTGATGATTATGCGGAAGAAATTCGTCGCACCATATCTTTTTAGTTTTGTTGTTGGATTTGCATTCAGCGAAATGCTCGATGTACATGAAATGTGGATAGGCGTTCTGCCAACAGCCATTGGCTACCGGGTGATTTATTTTATCATCAGCTATCTGCTCCTGTGCATCGGAATCGCACTTTCCAACCGCTGCGGTCTGCCGATCATCCCGACAGATCTGTTCCCGCGGGAACTGGCAGATATTACAAAAGTAAAATATTCCAGAATCAAGATTGGATACGACGTTACCTGCCTTACCATAACCGCTCTGATGACCTGCATCATCCTCGGACATCTGGACGGACTTGGAATCGGTACGATCCTCGCTGCATTTACCATGGGAAAAGTGATCGGAATAATTGGAGAAAAGATGGATCAGCATGTGAGATTTGAGTCATTTATGACAAAAAGAGCATAATGTGCTGGGAATTAATGAATGATAACTGAACAGAAATTAAAAAAGAGTGTGGATTCGATACTTTTTAGTATGGAATCTGCACTCTTTTGTATTACCTGCAATTTCGATAAATTAGGTATTGACATTCGAAAAATAAATAGTTGCAATTCTAACTGTTTGAATTATAACTATCGTATTGATGTATGAAAATAATTTAAGAAAGTGAAAAAGATTAAGATAATATTTACGGAGGAAGAATCATGGTAAGAAAATATCCAAATTTATGTAAACCATTACAGGTTGGCCGAGTAATTTTTCGTAACCGTATGTTTTCTGCACCGATGGGCGGAACAGATATCACAAATGACGGTTGCATCGGACCGAAATCCACAGCTTTTTATGAGCTGAGAGGCAAAGGCGGCGCAGGTGCAGTTACTGTCAGTGAGTGCATGGTGCATCCGGAGACAGATGGTTCTCATGCATATCATCTGGATACTTCTATCCTGAATTCTCTTGCATCCGCAACCTACACCGCAGATGCGATCCGCCGGCATGGTGCGATCCCGAGCATTGAACTTTCTCATTCCGGAATGTATGCAGGAACCTACATGACAGACAAGAACAGACAGAAAAGCATGCATCAGTGGGGACCATCCGATACTGTCCGTCCAGATGGTGTGGAAGTAAAAGCTCTGACAAAAGAACTGATTGCAGACATTGTTGCTTCTTATAAAAAAACAGCAGCCCTGGCAAAACGTGCCGGATTTGAGATGATCATGGTGCATGGTGGACATGGCTGGCTGGTGAACCAGTTCCTTTCTCCATATTTCAACAAGAGAACCGATGAGTATGGCGGTTCTCTGGAAAACCGCTGTCGTTTTGCAATCGAAGTGCTCAAGGCAGTCCGTGAAGGTGTTGGTCCGTTTTTCCCGATCGAATTCCGTATGAGTGGTTCTGAATTATTCGAGGGCGGCTATACACTGGAAGACGGCGTGGAGATCGCAAAGATCCTGGAGCCATATCTGGATATCCTTCATGTATCTGCAGGAACTTATCAGCGAGGTTTTGGCGACACGCATCCGTCTATGTTCAAAGAGCATGGATGCAATGTATATCTGGCAGCCGAGATCAAGAAGCACGTTTCCGTTCCGGTCGCAACGATCGGCGGTTTAAATGACCCGGCACAGATGGAACAGATCATCACCGAGGGAAAAGCAGATATCGTTTATATGGCACGAGCACTTCTTGCAGACCCGTTCCTTCCGCGCAAAGTCATGGAAAACAGAGATGGGGAGATCGTAAAATGTCTCCGCTGCTTTACCTGTATGGCAGAGAGAGCGGCAACATCCACAAGACGCTGTACCGTTAATCCGCTGATTGGACGTGAGATGGAAGGTGACGAAGTCCATCCGGCTCCGGTTAAGAAAAAAGTACTCGTTGCAGGTGGCGGTCCGGGAGGACTTTATGCAGCCTATACCGCAGCGAGAAGAGGACATCAGGTCATCCTCTGCGAGAAAGAAGATAAAGTCGGCGGTATCCTCAAGAGTGAGCAGGCACTTCCGTTCAAACATGAGATGTATGAACTGGCAGAAACCTATGAACTTCTTGCGCGCAATGCCGGCGTGGAGATCCGTACTTCCACAGAAGTCACAAAAGAATACGCAGAAAAAGAAAATGCAGATGCACTGATCATTGCAGCAGGTTCCAGACCTCTCGTTCCGCCGATCCCGGGACTGAACGGAGAAAATGTTGTGATCGTCAACAATTATTATAAAGAAAAAGAGAAAGTGACCGAGGAGGTCGTTGTATTTGGCGGCGGACTTGCCGGCTGTGAATGTGCGATCCATCTGGGAATGGAAGGAAAGAAAGTTCACCTCGTAGAGATGAGAAGCGAACTTGCCCCGGATGCAAACGTAAGACACAGACCGCTGCTTCTCAAAGAAATCACCAAATACGCAGAGGTACACACAAACTACCGTGGACTGGAAGTCACCGGGGAAGGTGTCTGGTGTGAGAATGAAAACGGAGAAAAAGTCCTTGTTCCGGGAACTTCCGTCATCTGTGCATTAGGACAGCGTTCCAGAACCGATGTTGTGGAAAACTTAAGAGACTGCGCTCCATATGTGGCAGTGATCGGTGATGCAAGCAAAGTTTCTACGATTACCAATGCCGTATGCTGGGGATATCACGCAGCCCTGGATATCTAAGATCATTTGAGAAAGGAGAAAACTACGTATGTTTCCGAAGAATTTTTTATGGGGCGGTGCAGTAGCCGCAAACCAGTGTGAAGGTGCTTATCAGGAAGATGGCAAAGGACTGTCCATTCAGGATGTCCTTCCGCACAGGATCAAAGGACCGAGAAGCGAACAGCCAACGGATGACAATATGAAACTGGTTGGAATTGATTTTTACCATCGTTACAAAGAAGATATCATAGCTATTTTATTTCAAGATTATTTGTGCATGAAGTGTTTTTGAAAGAGGGAAAACCAGAGCATAGCCAGAAGGGAGCCGAAAAAAGGAGCCGAAAGAAAGCTGGATATATTGCATCGATTGGAAGAAAATCCTGAGATAACGCAGGTTAAACTTATGGAGGAATTTGATTTATCGCGAAAGCAGATTCAGAAGATTATAAAAGATTTGCGTGAGGATGGGAGAGTTGAAAGACAAGGATCCAATAGGAGCGGAAAGTGGATTGTAAAGAAATAATAGGCAACACTCCTATCCGAATTGAGTTAGAGTAAACAAAAAGCGTACAACTCCTGACAATAATAGATCAGGGACTGTACGCTTTTTTCTTATTATAAGCAGATATATTTTTTATAGTTTCTCCCGGTACTGCTCTGGTGTCATTCCGGTCTTTTTCTTAAAGATCCGGAAGAAATATTTCGGGTTATCATATCCGACTGCCTTGGAGATCTGGTACATCTTGCGGTTGGAGTCTTTGAGCAGATTTTTGGACTTCTCAATTCGGACTTCATTCAGGTAATCCACAAACTTCATTCCCGTTTTCTGCTTGAACAGGGTACTCAGATAGCTTCTGTTCAGATAGAAGAGGGAGGCGATAAAATCCTGGGTCAGGTTTTTCTGGTAGTTATGCTGCATGTAGGTCTGAATCTTCTCGACAACATCATTACCGGAATAAATACTTTCTGTTTTCAGAAGCTCTGTGATGTTCATAAAGAACTGGTGATAATATTCTTTCAGCTCTTTCAGAGAAAAGATATAGTTGACCACATTCTGAATGCTGTTGGAGGATTTCGGAGTTTCCTGTTTCAGGTAATAATTCAGGATGTTGCGGCACTGACCGGACAGGTAGTAGCAATAGTATTTTGCATCTGCAAGAGTAAATCCGGAGACATTGCTCATAAGATCAAAAAGCCGCTCTGTCAGTGACTGCACTTCACCCGGCATTCCGGCTTCCACACGGAACAGGAATTCATCTTCCTGATCCCAGACAAATGCTTTGGGTTCCGGATTGTTACTGTAATAAAAGATTGTTTCAGAGGAATTTTTCAGTTCCCGCTGATTTAATGCGGTGGAAGTTTCCGTAAAAGCAGCATGCAGCTCGCTGAGATCGGAATGTGCATGACTGATGCCGATGATCAGTTCATTTTGCAGATGATGTGCATAATCCGTGAGTGCGGTGGAAATTTGGTCCACCAGACGTCTGGAATGGATCACTTCTGTGTTTGGCATAAAGAGAACCAGAAATCCCATCTGATTGGAGGAAGTGTTTGGAAGATACAATGCAAGATCACCGAAGCCTCCGTCTTCGAGCCAGCCCTGGATGTTAATGTTCTGCATTTCGGCAGCAGATTCAAAATAAAGAGTCAGAAGAACCAGCTGGTGCGTATCATTGACAAAGTTCAGGCGTTTGGAGGAAATGGAGCCTTCGCCGGTGTGATAACCAAGAATCAGATTGGTCAGATACTGGATATCGTATTCGTAATAGGCAGCTTCTTTCTGTTCATCACTGTCGGAGATGCGGGACAGTGTCTGATTGTCTTCCAGATGTTCAATTGCACGGGATACACATTCCTGGATCGCTTCTTTGCTGAATGGTTTCAGAATATAATCAATGGCGTTCGCAGAGATCGCCTGTTTGACATAATCGAAATCCCGGTATCCACTGATGACGATCAGCGGCATGTCGGGATAATTTTCTGCCAGATAAGGCAGGAGTTCTCTGCCGCCCATGACCGGCATCTGCATATCCAGAATAACGAAATCCGGATGTGTTTCCTGGATCAGTTCGATTCCGGCTTTGCCGTTGTCGGCTTCTCCAATGCAGGCAATCTGGTCTTCCATTGGCTGCAGTTTCTTGATCGTGCCTTTGCGGATCAGTGATTCATCATCTATGACAATATATGTATACATAGCGTTTTCCTCCTTATTTTAATACGGGAAGCCGGATCTGGACGTTTGTCCATTCGCCCTGTTTGCTTGTAACAGTCAGCCCATAGCCGTGACCATAATAAAGTTCGATTCGGCTGTGGATATTTTTTAATCCGATACTTTGTTTATTGCGGTGACCGAGTTCAGTGAAAGAAGCTTCTTCGCTGAGAGATTTCTGCAGTGCAGAGAGAGTTTCTTCATCCATGCCCTGCCCGTTGTCGTGTACATCGAGAAGCAGGCTGTTGTTTTCCACATGTGCACGGATTGTGATCGTATCGCCGGTGGTGCAGTAGTTCAGGCCATGGTACAGAGCATTCTCGACCAGTGGCTGCAGGATCAGCTTCAGTACTTTGTTATCCAGATATTCGTCTGGAATATCCAGATCCAGATGGAAGCGGTTGTCAAAACGGATCTGCTGGATCGTGACATAATCATTTACATGCCCAAGTTCGTCCTGGACAGTTACCAGTTCGCTCTGCGTCTTAAGCGTATAGCGGAACATATTTCCAAGTGCCAGTGATATGACTGCGATCGTTTCATTATCTTCCAGCTCCGCGATACTGTTGATCGCTTCCAGCGTGTTGAACAGGAAGTGGGAATTGATCCTTGCTTCCAAAGATTTCATTTGTGCATCGAGGAGAATCAGCTTGTCCTGATAGTCCTGTTTGACGGCTGAGTTGAGCGATTCGACCATGGCATTGTATTCATTATATAAAGTACCGATCTCGTCTGTACGGTTCAGGTAGCGTGTGGACTGGATCAGTGTATGCCCTGACTGCGAAGACATTTTACGGCTCAGGTGTTCGATCGGGCGGACCATATAGCGTGAGATGATATAGGCAAAAAGGATGTATCCGATGATACAGGCGGCACAGATGATGATGATCAGCACTGCTGTGACATTAAATTCTTTGGCAAGATTTGCATAGTCCATGACCATGGTAAGACGCAGCGGCGCGAGATTCAGTTCTGTTTGATGGGTATTATTTCCATCACTTGCAAAGTTATCTGGAATTTCATTATAATTGGTGTACAGAACTGCATCTGTATTGGTATTGTCGATCGTGAGAAGTGTGACATCCGGCATGGTATTAACTGCACTTAAGTCAAACATATTCGCGTCACAGTCCAGCATCAGTACACCGACGACTTCGTGTGTGTAAATGTCTTTCAGGCACTGGGTAAAAAAGATTGTCTGGCGATTTCCGGTAAATAAATCATGAACGCAATTGCTGCTCACATACATGGCACCGTCAAGGCTGAGTGTATCCTGATACCAGTCTGCATTTTTGAAATCATAGTTGGACTGGATCGTGCCGTTCTCACCATTGGTACAGTTAAAGATATAACCGGATGGGGTAAAGATATAGATGCCATAGATGGATTCATCAGCATACAGAAGCGTCTGGCAGGTACGCTTGAAATTCTGTGATATCGTAAAGTATTCAAAACTTTCCGGCGGATTCTCAGCATCCTTAAATTCTTTCAGATCACTGATGATACTGGAACCGTCATTATAATAGAAGTTAAAAGTTCCGGCAGTCTGCTGGATAGAGTTTAAGGTGTAATTGGCAGCTTTTTCCGCATTTTCGAACAAATGCGAGGAAATAACGTCCATCCGCTCATAGGTGGTCTGCGTATAGCGCTGATAGCAGAATATCGTAAAAAAGATCAGCGGCACAGTGGCCAGAATACTGAACATAAGGAAGATTTTTGTACGTAGTTTCATATTTTTACCTCGGAAATAAAATCTAAAAAAAGTATACCATCAAACCCAACAAAAGTGTACCATGACCGTGTTAGAATGTAAACATCAAATGAAAGACACGTGAACAATGTGTGAAAACGAAAAGGGAGGAATTCAATTATGAAATTCAAAAAAATGGCAGCAGTTGCACTTGCAGGCGTTACCGCATGCGCTACAGCACCGGCAGCAGTTCCGGTATTTGCAGCAGACGGATACGACCATGAAGCAATCGAGAACGCAGGAGACATCACGATCACAATGATGGTTTCCGGTGTTGCAACAGATAATGACTTCGAGACAGAACAGTTACCGGCATTGGTAAAAGAAAAATGGCCAAATGTAACACTTGAAGTAACAAAACTTCCGGATGATAACTACTATACCTCTCTGAAAACAAAACTTGCTTCCGGCGAATGCCCGGATATCATCCTGACTCAGCCAATGTATGCCGGCCAGAACTCCTGCTATGCACTTGCAGAAGCCGGATACCTTGCTTCTCTGAATGACCTTGACTGTGTACAGGGAAGAGAAGAGGCTCTTTCTTCAGTTACATATGACGGAGATATCGTAACACAGACAGCAGGTGTATCTATCCTTGGTACATACTACAATAAAGACCTGTTCTCACAGGCCGGTATCGAAAGTGAGCCACAGACATGGGATGAGTTCCTTGAGGACTGCCAGAAACTGCAGGATGCCGGAATCCAGCCGATCGTTATGGGTGATAAAGATCAGTATGTGCTTCAGTTTGGTCTGTATCAGCTTGCAGCAGATGAGATCTACTCCAAAAACGCAGATTATGATACACAGTTAAGAGATGGAGATGCAAGCTTCACAGATGAAGGAACATGGGATACTGTTCTTGAAATGTATAAGACTCTGTATGACAAAGGATATATTGATTCTTCCAAATCTCTTGGATATGGTGCTTCTCAGGCGATCACAGACTTTATCGATGGCAAAGCAGCTATGACATTTGACGGTTCCTTCAATGCAGCAGCTCTTACAGCAGAAGGTGCTGCAGGAGATTTCGAAAGAGGATATTTCCCACTTCCGGGAACAGATGGCGTTTATACAGCAACATGCCTCTCAGCAGGGTACAGTATCTACAGCAAATCTGAAAATGTAGATGCCTGCAAAGAACTTCTTGATTACTGGATGGATGGAGAATCTGAAGCATGGGATGCTTACCTTGCAACTGGTAAAGTTATTGCAACATATGGTAATGGTGCAGATTCCTCACCAAACTATGAACTGTTCAAACCATTTGTTGAACTTCTGAATGATGGTAAAGGCTTCTACTGGTGCAACCAGGCATGGCCGGCAGGAACAGAAACAGAAATGGAATCTCTGTTCAGTGAAATGGTTGGCGGTCAGGGTACAGAAATCGATGATATCACTGAAGGAATGCAGGATAAATTCGAAGATCTTCTGGATGAATAATAAGGGCTTACCATTTACAGAAAGAATATGAACATTACTGCCCTGAAACTTAAGTTAAGCTTCAGGGCAGTTACATTTTACAGGAGGGAAAAGGAATGGCACAACCAAAAATGAAAAGAAAAGGTGCAAACACATCTCTGGTTTTTTCAAACAAGATGTATTTATTCCTGATACCGGCACTTGCATTTTTCCTGATCTTCTGGATCTATCCGGTACTGCAGCTTTTTTATTATAGTATAACAAACTTCAACGGTGTCAATTACGATTTTGATTTCGTTGGAATGAAAAATTATATTAAAGTCTTACATAATGGCACACTGACCAACTCTATGAAAAATACCCTGATCTACGCAGTCCTGACTGTCCTGATCAGTAACGTGGTAGGACTTGCTGTTGCAATGATCCTGAACACCAGGATCCACTTCAAAGGTCTGTTCCGTACCTGTGCATATTTTCCGGCACTGTTCAGTGCGATCGTAGTCGGATTCATCTGGTCCTACGTTTATATGCCAGGTTCTGGTATGATCGCAAATCTTCTGACCATGATCGGACTGGACGGAGCTGCATTCAACCCATTGGGTAATTATAAGACAGCACTTTATGCGATCGCGATCGTAGAAGCATGGAAAGCATTTGGTACTACCATGATCATCTATCTGGCCGGTCTGCAGACAGTCGATGAGAGTCTTCTCGAAGCAGGACGTATCGACGGATGTACGGAATGGCAGCTGTTTCGTAAGATCAAACTGCCGCTGATCTCATCCACTGTTACGATCAATGTTATCCTTTCCGTAATTTCCGGTCTGAAGGCATTTGACTATTCCTTCATTATGACAAACGGTGGCCCTGGTAAATCAACTAAGACACTGATGTTCCAGGTATATGAGACTGCCTTTACGGATATGAAGATGGGTCGTGCAAGTGCATTCTCCGTACTGGCATTTGCATTCATCATCGTGATCACAGTATGTATGCTTCTTTATATGAATAAGAGGGAGGTGGAATTATAATGGCATTCGGAAAGAAAAAAGAACCACGCGAAGTCGAGGGATATATGAAGCTGACACCAAAGAGCTTCCTGATCTATCTCGTGATCATTGTATTCTGTATTATTGTAATTTCACCGCTGGTCATTGTATTTTCCAGTTCACTGCGTTCACCGGGAAATCAGTCTTCTCCGCTGATCCTTTTCTCTGAGTTCACTATGGCAAGCTATAAACAGGCATTCAGCAATATGAATTATCCAATGGAACTGGTCAACAGTGTACTGACAACTGCCGGTTCAGTATTCTGCGTAGTGATTTTTGCTACAATGGCAGCTTACCCGATCGGACGTATTAAGACAAAAACAGCGAAGTTCCTGTATTACTTCTTTATTTCAGGTCTGATCATTCCATCTCAGATGGTTATCGTTCCGATCGCTCAGACGCTGAACAGACTGGGTATCCCGAATACGCGTTTCACCCCGATGATCATGTTTATCACCTGTTCTCTTCCGTTTTCTGTATTCCTGTTCGCAGGATTTATGAAAGGTGTTCCGGTTGAGATCGAAGAATCCGCATATATCGATGGTGCCAGCCTGCCGACCCGTTTTGCTTCGGTAGTATTCCCGCTCCTTCAGCCGGCGATCGTATCCTGTGTCATCACACAGGGACTGTGGATCTGGAATGATTATTTCTATCCAATGGTATTTATTTCAAAGAAAGCACAGTATTCCCTTCCGGTAGGTATGCTTCAGTTCCTTGGTGACAAGGAAAACCCTGCTCAGTGGAATGTACTGTTTGCAGCATGTGTACTCTGTGCACTGCCTCTGATCGTTGTATTCCTCGCACTGCAGAAACAGTTCGTAAACGGAATCGCAGCAGGTGCAGTCAAAGGCTGATGCCCTTTATACAGAAATCCATATGGGTCGGTATTTTATGCCGGCCCATATTTTAAAATGCAGGATACTTAGAAAAATTTGGATTTGAAATGTTGTGAATGCAGGATATAATAAATTAGAAATTAAAATCAGAAATTTGTAAAAAGGAGTATTTCGGATGAGTGATAAAACGGAAAAGAAAAAGAATATAAAGAACAATCTGGAATATTTCTGGACATATTATAAACTGCCTTTTGCAGCGGTCATAATCGTGGTGATCCTGGTCCTGTATTTTCTGGTGACATCTCTGACAGCAAAAGACACGGCACTGTCAGTCATGCTGATTGACTGCCATACCGAGATGAATGGTGAGAAGATGGCAGAGGAGTATATGGACACCGCCGGGATTGACCAGAAGAAATATCAGGTACAGATCCAGAACAATCTGATGTTCCAGGGAACGGACTCCGGAAATTATTCCATGACCAGTCTTTCGAAATTTATGGCAGATATCGGAAGTGAACTTCTGGATGTCTGCGGCATGTTGAAAGATGATTTCGTGAAATATGACGGCTCAGAGACATGGATGGATCTGCACGAATGTCTGACAGACGAACAGCTGGAAACGCTGAAAGACAAACTTCTGACAACAGATGACGGAAGAGTGATCGGCATTATGGCAGATGATCTTCCTGTCATGCAGGCAGACGGATGTTACACAAACGAAGAGACAGATGCGGCAATTGGCATTATTTATAACACACCGCACAAAGATGAAGCAGTAAAATATCTCCTGTATCTTGCAGGAGTCATGTAATTACAGGAGGTATAGAGAAATGGGACTTTTTTCACCGGATGGTGTACTGGCAAGATTTTTGAATACGCTTGGAAATCTGATCGTGCTGAATATCCTGACGCTCATCTGCTGTATCCCAGTCTTTACAGCGGGTGCAGCCATGACAGCATTGTATACAATGGTCATGCGTATGGTGCGTAAAGAAGACGGAAAGATCATTTCCGGATATTTCCATGCGTTTAAAGACAACTTCAAACAGGCAACCATTTTGTGGCTGATCTTTGGCGGTCTGATCGCATTCATGACATTTGATATCTGGCTCCTTCGTTCCATTACAGGAACATTTGGAACCGTATACCGCGTGGTACTTTTTGTGATCATACTGATTTTTGCGATGGTACTGCTCCATATTTTTGCAGTGCTGGCGCGTTTTGACAATACGATAAAAAATACAGCAAAGAATGCCCTGCTGTTCTGCGTCGGCAAACTTCCGCAGGCAGCTTTGATGCTGGTGCTGACACTGATCCCGGCGATCCTTCTGACGGTATCCTACCGTTTCATTTCGGTGGATTTCCTGATCGGATTATCCGGACCGGCATATCTGGCAGCGATTTATTTTGCAGATTTATTTAAGAATTATGAAGAGGTAGAGGAGGTTGTGGAATGAGAACCATCAAGACAAGACATTTCACAGGTACAACAGACAATACAGTAACAAAAAGAGAGATTGAAAACCGTAAGGTTGCAAGAAGAGCAGCCGCAGAAGGTATGGTGCTTCTGAAAAATGAGGGAATCCTTCCACTGAAAGAAGGAACCAAAATTGCTCTCTATGGTGTCGGTGCGTCCAGAACGATCAAGGGCGGCACCGGATCCGGTGATGTCAATGAGCGTGAAAAAGTAAGTATTTTCCAGGGAATGAAAAATGCCGGATTTGTGATCACGACAGAAGACTGGCTTAATAATTACGACAGACAGTATCAGGAAGCAAGATATGCATGGCGTGATGAGATTGAAGCAAGAGCTGCGAAGCTGGAAGATCAGGTGTCAGGCTTCTTTAATGTCTATGCTACGACTCCGTTCAGAATGCCGGCCGGTGGTGCTATCACGCAGACAGATGCAGAGGTTGCCATCTATATTCTCAGCCGTGTGGCAGGAGAGGGAGCTGACCGTTTTGATGAAGCAGGAGATTATTACCTGACAGAGGATGAGAAGAAACAGCTCTCGGACATCTGCAGCATGTACAAACATGTCGTGGTTGCAGTCAATACCGGTGGACTGGCTGATCTTTCCTTTATGGACGAACATAAAAATATCGAAGCACTTCTTCAGATCGTGCAGCCTGGTATGGAAGCCGGAAATGCGTTTGCTGACATCATCAGCGGTAAAGTAACTCCGTCCGGTAAGATGACAGACAGCTGGGCATTCAAATATGAAGATTACCCGAACAGCAGGACATTCTCCCATAACAATGGAAATGTGGATAAAGAATTCTACACAGAGGGACTGTATGTCGGATATCGTTACTTTGACAGCTTTGATGTTCCGGTAAGATATGGATTCGGATTTGGACTTTCCTATACAACATTTGAAACAAAAGTACTTGAGACAGAACTGAAAGACAACAAGATTGTTGTGGAGACAGAGACAACCAACACAGGGGATACTTACAGCGGAAAAGAAGTTGTACAGCTCTATGCGACCTGCCCGGCGGGAAAACTGGAAAAAGAATACCGCCGTCTTGCTGCGTTTGGCAAAACAGGATTTCTGGCGCCGGGACAGAGTGAAAAACTGACTCTGGAGATCGGCCTTGACAGACTGGCTTCCTACAGTGAAGCAGAAGCTGCATGGATTCTGGAAAATGGTTCCTATGTGATCTGGACAGGCAGCAGTCTGGAAGCTTCAGCTCCGTGTGCTGTTCTTGCACTGGATGGAGATGTAACTCTTACTAAAACTCAGAATATCTGCCCACTGAAGGACGAGCTGGAAGAGTTGAAACAGCCTTCTGAGAAGATAAATCAGAAACTTGGCACACTTCTGAAATTTACAGAAGAAAAGGCACTTCCGGTTATGAAATTAAAAGCAGCAGATGTAGAAACACGTGTGGTAGAATACCGCTCCAATGCAGAATGTGTACCTGCAGAAGCACGTGAATTCGTAGATACTTTAAGCACTGAGAAACTGGTTGCACTGGCAAGCGGAGATCCGGGTAAAGGACAGGGAAGCAACCTGGGGTCTGCCGGAATTTCTGTACCGGGTTCCGCAGGAGAGACAAATAACTGTGCAATGGAAGATGGTGTACCGGGAATTGTTCTGTCTGACGGACCGGCAGGACTTCGTCTGATGAAGCATTATAATGTTTATGAAGGCAGGATCGTCAACAAACCGTTCAAATTTAGTCTGGAAGGCGGGCTTTTCTGTGAAGGAGAACCGGCGGAACCGGGTGAAACCTGGTACCAGTACTGTACAGCCATTCCGGTAGGAACACTCCTTGCACAGACATGGGATACTGCTCTGATAGAGGAAGTCGGTGAAATGATCGGCGGTGAGATGGAGGAATTCTCTACTACCTTATGGCTGGCTCCGGGCATGAATATCCATCGTAATCCACTGTGTGGACGTAACTTTGAATACTATTCCGAAGACCCGCTTGTTGCCGGAAAAATTGCAGCTGCCATGACGAACGGTGTACAGAAGGTACCGGGATGTGGAACTACGATCAAACATTTTGCGTGCAACAATCAGGAAGACAACCGAATGGGTTCAGACAGTATCGTAAGTGAAAGAACTCTGCGTGAGATCTATCTGAAAGGTTTTGAGATTGCAATCACAGAATCCCAGCCAATGGCAATCATGACCAGCTACAACCTGATTAATGGCGTACATGCGGCAAACTGTGAAGACACCTGTACCAAAGCCGCAAGATGCGAATGGGGATTCGAAGGTATGATCATGACTGACTGGACAACTACAGAAGATGGTCCACAGTGTACTGCATCCGGATGTATGAGAGCAGGAAACGACCTGGTAATGCCTGGCGCATTCTGTGACAGAGACAATCTGAATCAGGAACTTGCTGACGGAACACTTTCCATGGATGACCTCAAGGCATGCATCAGCCGTCTGGTAAACATTGTATGGCAGTCCAACCAGTATGAGAATGCAGTTCCATATAAAAAAGTGAAATAATTGTTTGTGTAAATTAGAATATCGAGGCAAAAACTATGAGCGAAAAAAAGTTTGAGATATATGACCTGAGAGTCAATCAGATCACAGAAGCACTTGGTCTGGATGTAGAAAAACCGGTATTTTCCTGGAAACTGAGATCTGAGAAGCAGAACACTCTGCAGAAACAGGCACAGATCCTGGTTGGAAAAACAGCCGGCAGCGCAGATGCCTGGGACAGTGGTGTGATGGATACCAATGAGTCCGCTGGAACTGCTTATGCAGGAGAAGCACTGGAAGCGGAGACAAGATATTATGTAACTGTAAAAGCATGGAATCAGGACGGGGAAGAGGAAGAGACCTCTTCCTGGTTCGAGACCGGCCTGATGAATGGAAATATTTCCGCATGGGATGGTGCAAAGTGGATCGGTGCTCCGGAATTTAATGTGGCATCTGAGAAACTTGGCGTTTTTGTACTGGAGAGCACCTTCCGCATCAAAGAAGGCACCAAAGCAGGAGTTGTATTTGGCGCAAACGATGCGAGACTTATGGATATCAGCAAAAACGAACTTCAGGTTGAAGGAGCGAACGATATCCGTTTCGTCCTGAATATTGAGAAAAAACCGGCCGTGATCGAAGTCTACAGAAGAGGATACTGCAAAGAAGATGTTGCAGATGTTCCGCTGTATGAACTCGGCACCAAAGATCTGGAAACAGGAAAAGAACTGGTCACAGAAGAAAACAAGCATGATTTCCACAAACTGACGATTGAAGTAGAAGGAAATGGTGCATATACATATCTGGATGACTGCAGAGTGGATGAAGCATACCGGGAAAATCCGTTTGGAGATAAGATCAGAATCTCAAGACAATTGAATCCGCTTGGAGCATTCGATGTCACAACATTTCCGCGTCTCTGCGAGATGGGCTATTATGTAGGACCGGACAGCGAAGCAGAATATCAGGGAATCCGTGTACGGAACCTGAGAAAACCGTGTGCAGAGATCCTTGCCGTTGATACCGAAAATGGAAAGTTACTTAAAGGAGAATGTCTGAAGATTTCCAACCCGAGTCGTTATTCTCTGCCAATGCTCCGCACAAACTTTACCGTAAATGGCAAAGTGGCAAGTGCAAGACTGTATGCAACGGCACGTGGAATCTATGAATGCAGCATGAATGGAAAACGTGTGACGGAAGAATATTTTGCACCGGGGGCAAGCCAGTATGACAGCCATCTGATGTATCAGACTTACGATGTGACCGATCTGGTACAGGAAGGCGAGAACGGTATCGGATGCATTCTGGCATCCGGATGGTGGAGTGATTCTTTCAGCTTCCGTCTGTACAATTATAACTACTGGGGTGACAAGCCATCCTTCCTTGGAAGACTGGTCATCACCTATGAAAATGGACACAAAGAGACCATTGTTACTGATGATAATACCTGGCAGTATTTTGGCGAAGGACCATATCGTTATGCGGGATTCTTTAACGGTGAGACTTATGATGCACGTCTGGAAACCCGTTATTATGATTTTTCCAAACCGGATTTCAAAGCAGATGGTATGAAGAAGCCGGAAGTGATCACACCGGTTGTGATGGAGGAACAGGAAGGCATCTTCCCGGGAGCTGCATGCTGGCCGGCTATGAATGAAAAGAAGCCGGAACTTGTCGGAAACTATCAGGCACCGGTACATGAAGTAGAAACTTTTACAGCGAAATCCATGACCGAGCCGTTACCGGGCACTTATATCTATGACCTGGAACAGGAGATTGCGGGTGTACCGCTTCTGCGACTCAAAGGAAAAGCCGGACAGAAGATCACGGTCCGTTATGGCGAAGTACTTTACCCGGATCTGCCGGAATATGAGGGACTTGCAGGACAGATGCTGCAGGCAAACCTGCGTGAAGCTTCCAATGAGGACACTTATTATTGCAAGGGCGAAGGCGTAGAAATTTACAAACCAAGATTTACATTCCACGGATTTCGTTATATTGAGATCAGTGGCGTGGACGAAGCTCCGGCACTCGAGGCTGTGCAGGCAGTCCTTCTTTCCAGTGTGGACAAGATCACCGGAAAATTCCATTGTGACAACGAGCTGATCAATCGTTTTACACAGAACGTGAAATTCAGTCAGTACTGTAACTTTATCAGCATCCCGACCGACTGCCCGCAGAGAAACGAGCGTATGGGATGGATGGGAGATACTCATATCTTCTGCCGTACAGCAACCTATCAAAGCAATGTAAAGAACTTCTATCTGAGAAACCTGCAGGCAATGAAGGATATGCAGACAGAGGATGGCAGACTGCCGAGCATTGCACCGGCGGGCGGCGGATTTGGCGGACAGACCTATGAGAGTGCCATGATTCTGATGGTATGGGAACTGTATCAGCAGTATGGCGATGCCGTACTGATCGAGGAATATTATGATTCGATGGACCGCTGGATGGACAGTATGAAAGCCTTTGGTCTTCCGGGAACACCGGCTCTTCATGAGAGTGAGTGGCTGGGTGACTGGCTGGCTCCGGTTCCGGCAGACAACTACCTGATCTTCAATGCATTCCACTACAGAAATGCAGCTCTTATGGAAAAATTTGCCGAGCTTACCGGAAATACAGAAGGACAGAAGAAATATCACCAGATTGCAGAAGAGACAAAGACATACTGGAATGATACTTTCACGGATAAAGAAACCGGCATCACAAAGAATGCAGACGGAACTACCTGTGATGTACAGGGTAGCTACTCCATCGGCCTGAACTGTGATGTATTTGCAGATGCAGTGAAAGAAAAAGCATTTGCACATCTGGAGCGTACCACAAGAGAAGGAAATTATACAATTCAGTCAGGCTTCTTCGGAACCGGTCCGATCAACCCGATGCTGAGCAAAGGCGGCTATCAGGAAGCTACACAGAAGACGATCACACAGACTGCTTTCCCGAGCTGGCTGTATCCGGTCACACAGGGGGCAACTACGATCTGGGAGAGATGGAACAGCTTTACCCGTGAAAACGGATTTGGTGGAAATAACTCCATGAACAGCTTCAACCATTATTCACTGGGAAGCGTCTTAAGCTGGCTGTATGAAAACACCCTCGGCATCCAGAGAGACGAAGAACATCCAGGTTACAAACACTTCACACTGAAACCGGAGATGGGAACCCTTGCATTCGCAGAAGGTGGATTTGATACTCCTTACGGACGTATTGAAAGTGCATGGAAGAAGACAGATGCAGGCTATTCCTACACCTGCCGCATCCCGGAAAACACAACAGCGACGCTGGTTCTCGGTGGAGAAAGCAAAGAACTTGGAAGTGGAGAATACAGTTTCACACTGTAAGTAAGATACAGAGGTTTGTATCTGAGAAAAGTCTATAAAAATAAAAGTATAAAATAAAAAAGGTCTGAAGTTCAGCAGCCATCCGTGTAAGATGGGGCTGGCTCCAGGCCTTTTGTCTGTTATAAAAAAATAAAATGGTTTCGCGGGTTACCGATGCAGGTGTCCGGAAAATATTCTAGCGTTTGCGCAAACGAAATACATACATGATCACACCAGCGACGATCATGATTGGAATCAGTACACTTAAGATCGTGCACAGAAGGGCTATCACAACAATGGCAATCAGGATGACTGCCAGTTTGCCGTACCAGGTGGTCAGATCCAGATGAAAACTGTGCTGCTTTACATGCCCCCTGCCGGAAGAGGTATGGCTGTCGCCATCATAGCCGGAAGCTGTGTCGTCGTATGCCGTAGAGTAAGCACCGGTTGTCTGTGGATTACCGGAAGCGCCTTCTGCATCCAGAAGTGTGCGGGCGATCAGACGCGGATCTCCGAGTTCATTTAAAATATCTTCTTCGGAGAGGCCCTTACGCTGCTCCTCTTCGATATAATTGCGATAGTACTGTACATGTGCAGCGATTGTTCCTTCCGGCATCTGCCCGGAAAGC
>CAVBPN010000125.1:0-6962 GCA_963597235.1 bacterium | reverse complement strand
AAGCTGCTCATACAAAACATCGAGGAATTCTTTTTTATCCATAGCAGGTCTCCATAATAAAATAAATTGAATAATTTTTTTGAAAAAGAATTGGTATCGTTTTCAGATTGGCACTATCATACCACACATAACAGTGTCGGCAAATAGATTGAAGTATTAAATTTTCATAAAAAGAGGCTGCGAATTTCGACGAAAAAGGAACTTATCCGCAAACAGTAACACTTGTCTGAAAAAAGTGAAACTGGTATAGTATACATTAGAACTTTTGCACAAATATGAGACAGAACAAATGGGGTGGAGAGATGTTAAAGATTTTTCTGGCAGAAGATGAGGTTGTAGTCCGTGAGACGATCAAACGAATGATCCCGTGGGAGGAACTTGGCTTTGAGCTGGTAGGAGAAGCGGCAGATGGTGAGATGGCATTACCGCTGTTGCTCAGACAGCAGCCGGATCTTCTGATCACGGATATCAAGATGCCGTTTATGGACGGGTTGACACTGGCAAAACTTGCGAAAAAAGAAATTCCCGGATTAAAAGTTGTGATCTTAAGCGGGTACGATGATTTCAATTATGCCAAGCAGGCAATCAGTATTGGCGTGGAAGATTATCTGCTCAAACCGATTACAAAGAATGCACTGATCGAGCGGCTTACAGAAATCCACAGCCGCTATGAGCATGAAAAAACGCAGAAGGAATATTATGAGAAATTCCAGAGAGAAATGCAGGCCTATGAGAAGAACAGCAGCCGTGATTTTTTTGAAGCACTGGTCCGTGGTTCTATGGATACGATGGAGATCTATAAAAAGGCAGAAAAGCTTGGACTGGATATTGTTGCAGAGGCATACAATGTACTGATCTTTACGATGAACTGTGATGAGGATTTTTCCGGGCAGAGAGACGAATATTCTTCGTGGGAGGCAGAGTCTCTGGAACTTCTGGAAAGCTTTTTCTCCGGGCATTCGTCTGCCATGCTGTTCCGAAGCAATATCTTTTCCTATGGTGTACTGATTAAGGGACAGAGAGAAAATATAGAAGAAAATACGAGAGCGTGCGTAGATGAGATCCGTAAGATCCTGGACAGACAGGAAGGGAGAAGAGAATGGTTTCTGGCAGTTGGTCAGCCTGTGGAACGTCTGGGCCAGATACAAAAGAGCTACCACACCGCGTCAAGAGCCTTTTCACAGAGGTATCTGTATGATGAAAACATCCTTTATTATGATGAGATGGAGACTATGGAGCATCACAGCGGACAGGCAGAGGCAGAAGATAATACCTATCTCCAGAAAGTGGATGTAAATGCCCTGAATCCGGCAATCCTTCAGAAATTTCTGAGTAATGGTCTGCTGGAAGAAACGGAGAACTTCGTCAGAGATTATTTTTATGCGATCGGCCAGGAACCGATGGAATCACTGATATTTCGGAATTATGTCATTCTGAATGTCCGTTTTTCTGTTATCTCATTTCTTAAAGGACTGGGATGCGACACGAATGAGATGGAAGCTGCAGATACAGAAGAAGTGCTTGCAGAGAGCGGAAAGAACATGGAAAGTGCGATTGCCTATGCAGAAAAAATGATTTCACAGGCAATTGAGATCCGTGACCAGAATTCCGGAAACAAAAACCGCAGTATTTTAAAAACTGCGGTGGATTTTATTGACAGCCACTATATGGACGAAGAGATTTCATTAAATGCGGTTGCCAATGTCGCAAACGTCAGTTCCAATCATTTCAGTGCACTGTTCAGCCAGAACATGGGGCAGACATTTATCGAATATCTGACTTCTTTACGTATGAATAGGGCGAAAGAGCTTCTGCGCTGTACGGGTATGCGTTCCAGTGAGATCGCGGGAGAGATCGGATATAAAGATGCACATTATTTCAGCTATCTTTTTAAGAAAACACAGGGCATGACTCCAAGTGATTACCGTAAGGCACGGGAGGATAAGGCATGATCAGGGCTGTAAAGAGCATAAAAAAACAGATGGGGCTGGAAAAAAAGATGAATCGTCTGCTTTTCAGCACAATGATCCCGATGGCCTGCCTGCTGGTCATTCTGCTTCTGATCTTCTGGCAGTATGCCGGACAGTATAACAAGCTGTCAGAGAATCTGGCGGTCAGCAGTAAATTCAACCTGAGCTTTAAGGACGAGCTGGATCTGGAAATGTATTATCTGGCAATCGGCTCAAAAGAAGCCAGTGAACTGGATGATGTTGTGGGTCAGGTGGAGGATGCGCAGAATATTATGGAAAAACTGCGCAAAAATACCTATCATGCCAGTGGCGTAAAATGTCTGAACAGTCTGGATTCTTATCTGGATAATCTGAAGAAGCGAATGCTCCAGCTGATGGAAATAAAGGAATACGATAAACGAATGGAATTTATGGACAGTAACATTCGTATCATCACAGGGCTCATCATGCAGGAAATGCAGAATTATATCTATAATGAATCCATGTATCTCGTAAAGGTTGAGACAAATCTTACCCACAGAGTTAAGATCTTAATATCGGGAATGGCGGTATTGCTTCTTGCAACACTGGGAATCCTGATGCGAAGATCGTTTCGACTGACCGGTGGAATCATCCGTCCGGTAACAGAGATGCGAGATAAGGTAAAGAAAGTCGGACGTGGAAACTTTGATGTTCTTCCGGTTACTGCGGAGATCATAGAAATCGAGGAACTGGATCAGGGAATCAATAAGATGGCACACCGGATCAGTGGCCTTCTGGAAAATGTCCGACAGGAAAAGGAAATGCAGCATCTGACAGAATTACAGCTGATCCAGGCACAGGTTAATCCACATTTTCTGTATAACACACTGGACACAATCGTATGGCTGATCGAGGGCGGCATGACGGATGATGCAGTGGAGATGATCTCAAGCCTTTCTATCTTTTTCCGTACATCTCTTTCCAGGGGAAATGACATTATTCCACTTTCAGAAGAAAAACGACACACCTTGAGTTATCTGGAGATTCAGCAGTTCCGTTATCGTGATATTCTGGAGTTTGAACTGTCCATACCAAAGGAACTTGACGGAATACAGGTACCGAAGCTTTCGATTCAGCCGCTGGCTGAGAATGCTCTTTATCATGGAATCAAGAATCGCAGAGGAAAAGGCAAGATCACGATAACCGGAAGGGAAGAAGCAGATGCGATCGTTCTCACGGTCAGTGACAATGGACAGGGAATGACACCGGAGCGTCTTCATGAAGTGCAGGAAGCAATTCGGACGGGCGAGAGAGCCGGATTCGGGCTTGCAGCAGTTGCGGAACGTATTGCTTTGTACTACGGATCAGGCTACGGAATGACAATTTCTTCCGAAGAAGGGAAGGGAACAACGGTAGAATTACGACTTGGAAAAAATATTCAACTGAAATCGTAAAAAATCCAACCTGTTAAAAATGAGACAGAAAAACAGATAAAAGACTGAACTTTTTTCCGAAAATAATCCATGGAGTTTTCGTAACAAATTGCTATAATAAAACCATCTTAAAAAACACGAAACAAATGTAAAGGGAGGATTACAAAATGAAGAAAAAAATGGTGACCGCACTCTTGGCAGTATCTATGTTAGCAGGACTTTCTGCAGTGAACGTTATGGCGGACGAAGGCGACACACTTACAATCGGTTTCTCACAGGTAGGTGCAGAATCTGACTGGCGTACTGCAAACACAGAATCCATGAAATCTACTTTCTCAGAAGAGAACGGATATGAACTGATCTTTGATGATGCTCAGCAGAAACAGGAAAATCAGCTGACAGCAATCCGTAACTTCATCCAGCAGGAAGTTGACTATATCGTACTTGCACCTGTAACTGAGACTGGTTGGGATACAGTACTTCAGGAAGCAAAAGATGCAGGAATCCCGGTTATCATCGTTGACCGTATGGTAGATGTATCTGACGACAGCCTCTACACCGCATGGGTAGGATCCAACTTCAAACTTGAAGGTCAGAAAGCAATGGCATGGCTGGATGCATATCTCGAAGCAAAAGGCCGCGGCGATGAAGAAATCAACCTTGTTGATATCCAGGGAACCATCGGAGCATCCGCTCAGATCGGACGTACAGAAGGATTTGACGAAGCTGTAGAAGCTCATGACAACTGGACAACACTTGCTCAGCAGTCCGGTGAATTCACACAGGCCAAAGGACAGGAAGTTATGGAATCTATCCTGAAACAGAGCGGTGATGACATCGACGTTGTATACTGCGAGAACGATAACGAAGCATTTGGTGCAATTGATGCGATCAAAGCTGCAGGATATGAAGTAGGCGGCGAAGAAGGTCAGATCCTTGTAATGTCCTTCGATACAACAAAAGCAGGTCTTACCCAGACACTTTCCGGAGAAATCACATGTGATACAGAGTGCAACCCACTCCACGGACCACGTGTAGAAGAAATCATCCAGAAACTGGAAGCTGGCGAAGAAGTTGACAAACAGGCATATGTAGATGAAGTTGCATTCGCAGCAGACGACACTGTAACAAAAGTAACAGTTGACGGAACAGACTACGACATCACTCCAATTACTCAGGAAATCCTTGATGAGCGTGCATACTAATCTTTGAGACATAAAACTGCAAACTAAAAGAGATTGTTAAGAAATGAGCCCGGGGCGTGGAACAGAATCCAGATCAGACGGATTTTATGGGCCACGCCCCTTTTGCGCTCCAAAACGGGCAAAATAAAGGGAAAACAGAGCAAATATAGAACAAAACAGGGAATGGAGGAAAGAAAATGGAACAAAACGTTGTTTTGGAAATGCGTGATATAAGTAAAAATTTCACCGGTGTCCGTGCCCTTTCTCATGTGGATTTTACACTTCGCAAAGGCGAGATCCATGCACTGATGGGAGAAAACGGAGCCGGAAAATCAACACTGATCAAAGTTCTGACCGGTGTACATGAATTCGAAAACGGTTCCATTCATATGAATGGTGAAAATAAAGAGATTATCAATCATTCTCCGCAGGAGGCACAGGCAAACGGAATCAGTACGGTTTACCAGGAAGTAAACCTCTGCCCGAACCTGACTGTTGCGGAAAACCTGTTTATCGGCCGCGAGCCACGAAACAAGGTTGGAATGATCAACTGGAAAGAAATGAATGCACGTTCTGCAAAACTTCTCGAAAGTCTGAATATCAATGTTCCGCCGACACAGATGCTGGACGAATGTTCCGTAGCAATTCAGCAGATGATCGCGATCGCACGTGCAGTTGATATGAAATGTAAGGTGCTGATCCTGGATGAGCCGACTTCCTCTCTGGATGATGAAGAAGTTGAGAAACTGTTCGTTCTGATGCGCAGACTTCGTGGGGAAGGTGTAGGAATCATTTTCGTTACACATTTCCTGGAGCAGGTATATGCAGTCTGTGACAGGATCACAGTTCTTCGAAATGGTGAACTGGTAGGAGAGTATGAGACAAAAGATCTTCCACGAGTTATGCTGGTTGCCAAGATGATGGGTAAAGATTTTGATGACCTGGCGGATATCAAGGGAGATCACAAAGATAAGAAAGTCTTCTCCGATACACCGGTGATCGAAGCAAGTGGCATTGGACATAAAGGAACGATTAAACCGTTTGATCTCAAGATCAACAAAGGTGAGGTTATCGGACTTACCGGACTTCTCGGTTCCGGACGTTCTGAACTGGTACGTTCCATTTATGGTGCTGACAAAGCCGACAGCGGTACACTTAAGGTAAATGGAAAAGAGGTTAAGATCAACAGTCCTCTGGATGCTATGAAACTTGGTATGGCATATCTTCCGGAAGACCGTAAAGCAGAAGGAATCATTGCAGATCTTTCTGTAAGAGAGAATATCATCATCGCGCTTCAGGCGAAAAAAGGTATGTTCCACCCAATGAGCCGTAAGGAGATGGAAGAAGCAGCAGATAAATATATAGACATGCTGCAGATCAAAACTGCGAGCCGTGAGACTCCGATCAAGAGTCTCTCCGGTGGTAACCAGCAGAAAGTAATCCTTGGCCGCTGGCTTCTGACAAATCCGGAATATCTGATTCTGGATGAGCCGACACGAGGCATTGATATCGGAACCAAGACGGAAATCCAGAAGATCGTTCTGGATCTTGCAGATCAGGGAATGGCAGTAACCTTCATTTCCTCAGAGGTAGAAGAAATGCTCCGTACCTGTTCCAGAATGGCGGTTCTCCGAGATGGTGAGAAAGTTGGAGAACTGGAAGAGAGCGAGCTTTCACAGAGCAATATCATGAAAGCAATTGCAGGAGGTGACGATAAGAATGAATAACAGCAAATTAAAAAAGATCACGAGTGCAAGACTTTTTCTTCCTATCGTGTGTCTGATCGCGGTGCTTCTGATCAATGTGATCAAAACTCCGGATTTCTTTAATATCACAATTCGAAATGGTGTCCTTTATGGATATGTTATTGATGTTATCAACCGTGCTTCTGAACTGGTAATCCTCGCAGTCGGCATGACACTTGTTACCGCAGCATCCGGTGGACAGGATATCAGTGTTGGTGCAGTTATGGCGGTTGCAGCAGCTGTCTGCTGCCAGATCTTATCCGGTGGAGCATCTTCTGTAACAGAGTATCAGAATTCCATCATTCTTGCAGTAATTGCCGCTCTTCTTGCAGCAGCACTGTGTGGAGCATTCAACGGATTCCTGGTAGCAAAGCTTAATATTCAGCCGATGGTTGCAACGCTGATCCTTTATACAGCGGGTCGTGGTATTGCACAGCTTGTTACAAACGGTCAGATTACATACATCCGTGTACCATCCTTCCAGATGGCAGGTGGATATATTGGAAAATCTCCGGTTCCGACTCCGGTCCTTTTCGCAATCGTAACTGTAATCATCGTGGCGCTGATCCTGAAGAAGACAGCTCTCGGACTTTATATTGAGAGTGTTGGTATCAATGGAAAAGCTGCCCGTCTGGTAGGCCTTAATTCTACCATGATCAAGTTCCTGAC
>CAVBPN010000124.1:0-3254 GCA_963597235.1 bacterium | reverse complement strand
GCTTCATAAAGAAAAGGAGGGTATTTATTATGCGTATTATTATGTTGGGTGCACCAGGAGCAGGAAAAGGAACTCAGGCAAAGAAAATTGCAGAGAAATATGGAATTCCACATATTTCCACGGGAGATATTTTCCGTGCAAACATCAAAAATGGTACAGAGTTGGGGAAAAAAGCAAAAACATACATGGACCAGGGGCTTTTGGTACCAGATGAATTAACCTGTGATCTTGTAGTAGACAGAATTCAGCAGGATGATGCTAAGAACGGATACGTACTGGATGGTTTCCCGAGAACAATTCCGCAGGCAGAATGCCTGACAGCTGCTCTCGAAAAACTGGGAAGCAAAATTGATTATGCGATCGATGTAGATGTTCCGGATGACAATATTGTAAACCGTATGTCAGGAAGAAGAGCATGCCTGAAATGCGGAGCAACTTATCATATTGTATATGCTGCACCGAAGACAGAAAATGTTTGCGATACCTGTGGTGAGACTCTTGTACTCCGTGATGATGATAAACCGGAAACTGTTTCCAAACGTCTGAAGGTTTATCATGAGCAGACTCAGCCACTGATCGACTATTACACAAAACAGGGTGTTTTAAAGACGGTAGACGGAACTGCTGCACTGGATAAAGTATTCCAGGCAATCGTCGAAATCTTGGGAGAATAAGAAAGATGTCAGTTTCTATTAAGTCAGAACATGAAATTGAGCTTATGAGACATGCCGGTCATTTACTGGAACAGGTTCACGATGAACTGGCTTCTCACATTAAGCCGGGAATCAGCACAAAAGAACTGGATCGCATTGGTGAGGATATGATCCGTTCCATGGGTTGCATTCCGAACTTTAAAAATTATCAGGGCTTTCCTGCATCGTTCTGCATCAGCCTGAATGATGAAGTCGTACATGGAATCCCGTCCAGACATAAGATCATCCAGGAAGGAGATCTTGTTAAAATCGATGCCGGACTGATCTACAAAGGATATCACTCTGATGCTGCACGTACGTATGCAGTCGGTGAAGTATCTCCGGAAGCAAAACAGCTGATGGAAGTTACAAAACAGAGCTTCTTTGAAGGAATCAAATTTGCAAAAGCCGGAAATCATCTGAATGATATTTCCAAGGCAATCGGCGCATATGCTGCAAAATTTAACTACGGAATCGTACGTGACCTGGTAGGCCACGGAATCGGAACTCATCTTCATGAAGATCCGCAGATCCCGAATTTCCCGCAGAAACGCAGAGGTATTAAACTGATGCCGGGTATGACACTTGCAATTGAACCTATGATCAATCTTGGACGCGCTGATGTTGCGTGGGAAGATGATGAGTGGACGGTTGTAACAATGGACGGCTCACTTTCTGCACATTATGAAAACACCATTCTGATCACAGATGGAGAACCGGAAATTCTGACTCTTACAAAATGACAGATGACATAGGAGGTTTATAATGTCTAAAGCAGATGTAATCGAAGTGGAAGGTACTGTATTAGAGAAGCTGCCTAATGCGATGTTCAAAGTAGAACTGGAAAACAAGCATGTAGTGCTGGCACATATCAGCGGAAAGCTGCGTATGAACTTTATTCGTATTCTTCCGGGAGATAAAGTTACTATTGAACTTTCTCCATACGACCTTTCAAAAGGACGTATTATTTGGCGTGATAAATAAAAATAAACTATGAGGGGGACATTAGCCATGTCCCCCTCAAACTCCCCATGGGGCTTTTTATAAATAGTTCCAGGTTGAGTTAGGGAGAAAGATATCGACTTAATCCTGTATTCTACATTATTAAAATATGCAGGTTGAGCCGATTAAAAAAATTAACAAAAATTTAAAATTAGGGCTTGCATAATTTAAAACATGGTGTTAATATATCATATGTACGCGCTGAGAGTGTGTGTATGAACTGCAGATTCAAGCCTATATTACGGAAAAGGAGGATTTCCAGTGAAAGTAAGATCATCTGTAAAGCCGATCTGCGAAAAATGCAAGATCATTAAAAGAAAAGGATCTATCAGAGTAATCTGTGAAAATCCAAAACACAAACAGCGTCAGGGTTAATCCGACTGATTTGTGAAGCGTGCGGCTGCAGTTTGATACACCCGGAAGGGTTGTTCGGACTGTTTTAATATCTTATTTATTAAAGAAGCATGTATTGCCTAATACCGAGAGGCAACAGCGTCCGCGAGGACACAATTTCGGAAAGGTCGCTTTACGCCAAGGCGGCTGGGTGTTTTACCGAGGCACCCCAATTAGGAAACTAGAAAATCAGAAAGCTTAAGGATATATACCCCATTTCACCTTGCGAGACAGCAAGTGGTATAATTCTGAAGACTTTCAAAAAGAAAATGGAGGAAACAGTACATGGCTCGTATAGCTGGTGTAGACTTACCAAGAGACAAACGTATCGAAATCGGCCTTACCTATATCTATGGTATCGGCAGAACAAGCGCTGACAAAATTCTTGCTCAGGCAGGTGTAAATCCTGACATTCGTGTCAGAGACCTGACAGACGATGATGTAAAGAAAATCAGTGCTGTAATTGATGAAACAATGACAGTTGAAGGTGATCTTCGTCGTGAAATCGCTCTGAATATCAAGAGACTGCAGGAAATCGGATGCTACAGAGGTATCCGTCATCGTAAAGGACTTCCGGTTCGTGGCCAGAAGACCAAGACAAACGCTAGAACACGCAAAGGTCCTAAGAGAACCGTTGCAAACAAGAAAAAATAATAAACACTTAACGAATGCTGTTGCAGCATGAGACTAGTGTGAAACATAACAACTGATTATATAAAGGAAAGTGTAGGTTAGTTTTAAAATGGCAAAGACAACCAGAAAAGCGACAACTAAACGTCGTGTTAAGAAAAACGTTGAACACGGACAGGCACATATCCAGTCTTCTTTTAACAACACAATTGTTACTCTGACAGACAGCGAAGGAAACGCTCTTTCATGGGCAAGTGCTGGTGGTCTTGGATTTAGAGGTTCAAGAAAATCTACCCCTTATGCAGCACAGATGGCAGCTGAGACTGCAACAAAAGCTGCTTTAATTCATGGTTTAAAAACTGTTGATGTTATGGTTAAAGGACCAGGATCCGGACGTGAAGCTGCAATCCGTGCCCTTCAGGCATGTGGTCTTGAAGTAACAAGTATCCGTGACGTAACACCGGTTCCGCATAACGGATGCCGTCCACCAAAACGCAGAAGAGTCTAATTTAGGAGGTAGCTTGAAATGGCAGTAAA
>CAVBPN010000123.1:13584-14796 GCA_963597235.1 bacterium | reverse complement strand
ATTTTAGTTAAAAAATCAACTGTTTATACCAGTTTTACTGGTGGGAAAGTTGAGTGAAGGAAAGACAAAGAATAAAATTTACAGATTAAAACGTATTTCCTGATAGAAATATACGGATAAGGATGCCACATTAAGCATCAGGAGGAAAGGTACAAATGAAAGCAATTATTTTTGACAAGGATGGTGTTCTGATCAATACAGAACCTCTCCATTACAAATGCTGGAGAGAAATATTGAAAGAAGATGGGATCGATCTGGAATACGATATTTATAAGGAATGTATTGGTGCGACGAGAGCGGTTCTCCTGGATATTCTGAAGGAACATTATGACAAAACATACGAAGATATTGATGAAGTTATGAATCGTATGAAAGATAAAAAACTTGAATTTATCAAGGCAGAAGGCTTTCCAATGCTTGATGGGATTAAAGATTCAATTGAAACTCTGCACAGAGCCGGATATCATCTTGCAGTGGCATCGTCGTCACCGAGAGAGTCTATAGAGATGGAACTGGATGCCATCGGTATACGTAAATATTTTGAAGATATAACAAGCGGCCTTGAAGTAGAGCATTCCAAACCTGCTCCGGATATCTTCCTGTGTGCTATGAAGAAACTTCATCTGACACCGGCAGAATGTCTTGTCGTAGAAGATTCTACGAATGGAGGTAAGGCGGCAAAGGCAGCAGGTATGAAATGTGTATGGTATCACAATCCGGATTCCGGTGACCAGACGATTCCGCAGGCAGAACTTGAGATTAGTGCGTGGACTCCGGAAAATGTAAACAGGATTCTGGAAATTCTGAAGTGATGTTTTTTATACTGTAAAATTTTTATTCGTGAAAGTTTTATCCATTTATCTATTGTATTTTAGGGTATATTCGTGTAAAATAGATTACAATTTAGTCTAGTAAAGCATGAATGCGTGGATCAAATTGCCGGGTAGAAATTGTTCGGCATCTGATAACACGACAGAAATAGAGCAGAGATGGAGGAAGAGAGAAAAATGGCAGATCATGAAATGTTAAATCTTGACGAGATGGGCACTCTGAAAGAAAGTATGGAGCTTCTTGGGGAAGAGTTGATGAATGGCCATCGGATCAACCCGAATCTGTATGTGGAATATGATGTAAAAAGAGGTCTTCGTGACTCCGCTGGTAAAGGCGTCCTGACAGGACTTACTGAGATTTCGGATGTTACAGGCTATGACC
>CAVBPN010000123.1:0-13574 GCA_963597235.1 bacterium | reverse complement strand
GGTTAACGGACGTAAGATTCCGGCACACGGCAGACTGTACTATCAGGGATATAATGTAAATGACATTGTAGACGGACTTAAAGGTCGCAAATTCGGATTTGAGGAAACAATCTATCTGTTACTGTTTGGTAAACTTCCA
The DNA here is from genome assembly GCA_963597235.1 of bacterium. Taxonomy (GTDB): domain Bacteria; phylum Bacillota; class Clostridia; order Lachnospirales; family Lachnospiraceae; genus Blautia_A. The sequence goes on along the minus strand of CAVBPN010000123.1, from coordinate 13,435 downwards.
TCCGAAAACGAACTGGAAATGTTTAAAAATATTATGGAAAATTTTGAGGCTCTGTCAGGACGTTTCGTCCGTGATGTTGTCATGAAGGCTTCAAACGGTGATATCATGAATGCAATGCAGAGATGTATTCTTACTCTGTATACATATGATTCCAGACCAGAGGACATTTCGGCAGAGAATGTTCTGCGTCAGAGCATTGAAATGATCGCAAAGCTCCCTCTGATCGCGGTATATTCCTATCATTCCTACAGACATTTCCGTAAAGATGAAACCTTGTTTATCCGTAATCCGCAGAAGGGACTTTCTCTTGCAGAAAACATCCTTCTGATGCTCCGCCCGGACGGTAAATACACAGAACTGGAAGCCAAAGTACTCGATATAGCACTGATCCTTCACGCAGAGCACGGTGGTGGTAACAATTCAACATTTACCACACATGTAGTCACTTCTTCCGGAACAGATACATATTCTTCAATCGCAGCATCAATCGGCTCTCTCAAGGGACCTCGTCATGGTGGAGCGAATCTTAAAGTCCAGAATATGTTTGAAGACATCAAGGCAAACGTCAAAGACTGGACAGATGAGAAAGAGGTTGAAGCTTACCTCCGTAAAATCCTGAATAAAGAGGCATTTGACCGAAGCGGACTGATCTACGGTATGGGACATGCGGTATATACTCTTTCCGATCCTCGTGAAGTTATCCTCAAACGCTTTGCCAGAGATCTTGCAAAGGAGAAGGGCATGATGAAAGAATTTGCCCTTTATGAACTGGTGGAGCGGCTTGCCGGAAGGCTGGTCATGGAGCAGCGAAGACTTTTCAAAAATGTCTGTGCAAACGTAGACTTTTACAGTGGTTTCGTATATACTATGCTTGGAATCCCGAAAGAGCTGTTCACACCGATTTTCGCGATCGCACGTATTCCGGGATGGAGTGCACATCGACTGGAAGAAATCCTTAATGCGAGCAAGATCATCCGCCCGGCTTATAAATATGTGGGTCAGCATTTTGAGTTTGTACCTTTTGAAGAGAGACAGGAAGAAGCCGGATGCGAGGAAGTCTTAAAAGAATTAAAAGAAGCAGAACAGCCGGAAAAAAAAGCAGAAACTACAGAAAAAGAGGCACCGCAGGATTCAGAAAAGTGCCCTGAGGAGAAGGATAAATAATGAAACAGGTAATTTTAACAGGTGATCGTCCTACAGGAAGACTTCATGTGGGACATTATGTAGGATCACTGAAAGAACGTGTAAAACTTCAGAATTCCGGTGATTATGATGAAGTTTATATTATGATCGCAGATGCACAGGCACTGACAGATAATGCTGAGCATCCGGAGAAAGTACGTCAGAATATTATTCAGGTAGCACTGGATTATCTGGCATGTGGTATCGACCCGGAGAAATCTACGATCTTCATCCAGTCCATGGTACCGGAACTGACAGAGCTGACATTTTATTATATGAACCTTGTTACCGTTGCACGTGTGCAGCGTAACCCTACCGTTAAATCTGAGATTCAGCAGAGAAATTTTGAAGCCAGCATCCCGGTTGGATTCTTCTGCTATCCGATCAGCCAGGCAGCAGATATCACCGCTTTCCGAGCAACACATGTGCCGGTTGGCGAGGATCAGATGCCGATGCTTGAACAGTGCAAGGAGATCGTACACAAATTCAACACCGTATACGGTGAGACCCTGACCGATCCGAAGATCGTTCTGCCGTCCAACAAGGCATGCTTACGTCTGCCAGGTATCGACGGCAAAGCCAAAATGAGCAAATCTCTTGGCAACTGCATCTATCTTTCCGACGAGGAAGCAGATGTCAAGAAAAAAATCATGTCCATGTTCACAGACCCGAACCATCTTCGTGTACAGGACCCAGGCCGTGTAGAGGGCAACCCGGTATTCATCTACCTGGAAGCATTCTGTAAGGATGAGTATTTCCCGGAATTCCTGCCGGAATACCAGAACCTCGAAGAACTCGAAGACCACTACCGCAGAGGCGGTCTCGGCGATGTAAAGGTTAAGAAATTCCTTAACAACGTTATGCAGGCAGAACTTGCGCCGATCCGTGCAAGAAGAAAAGAATGGGAGCAGCGCATCCCGGATGTTATGGATATTCTTAAAGAAGGCAGCAAGGTAGCTGAAGCGAAAGCAGCTGAGACACTGAAAGACGTCAAAGCATCCATGAGAATCAATTACTTTGACAGTGATCAGTCAGATATGTATCAGAAATAAAGCCTGTAATAAAAGTTTTACAGTAAAAGTTATTCAGATATAACAGAAACTTATTGACACATAACAGATTGGAATGCTATAATACTGCTGTTCGTAGAGAATTAAGCAGACGAAGAAGTCTAAATGGACTTTTTTCGCCTGCTTTTTTTTATTTCAAAAATAAAAGGAGGAAATGTAATGCGTTTAAATCCAAAGGAACAGGAAAAGCTTATGCTCCATATGGCAGGAAATCTGGCAAAAGAGCGAAAGGAACGAGGCGTAAAACTGAATTATGTTGAAGCGGTTGCTTATATCAGTTCAGAGCTTCTGGAACTTGCACGAGACGGCAAAGAAGTTGTGGAACTGATGCAGCTTGGTACGAAGATGCTGACAAAATATGACGTTATGGATGGTGTTGCAGATATGGTACATGAAGTGCAGGTTGAGGCGACATTTCCGGATGGAACAAAACTTGTGACAGTGCATAATCCGATTCAGTAAAGGAGGATAACGATGAAAATTGGTGAAATCATTCCATTGGAGAGAGAGATTACATTAAACGAGGGCAAACCTACTGTTACGATCAAGGTGGCAAACACCGGAGACCGTCCGATCCAGGTTGGCTCACATTTCCATTTTTTTGAGGTAAACCGTTACCTTAAGTTTGACAGAGAAAAAGCATATGGATTTCATCTGGATATTCCGTCAGGAACTTCTGTTCGTTTTGAACCAGGTGAAGAAAAAGAAGTTCAGCTTACCGCTATCGGTGGAACTAAGAGAGTCTTCGGTCTCAACGATCTGATCTGTGCGCAGATTTCAGAAGTCAACAAAGAAGCAGCTCTTAACAACGCCCGCACGAGGGGCTTCATGCCAAAAGCGTAAGTTTACAAAAAAAGGAGGAAACAGATTCATGAGTGTAAAAATTTCCGGTGAAAAATATGCAATGATGTATGGTCCGACAACTGGAGATAAGGTACGTCTGGCAGATACAGATCTGATCATTGAAGTAGAAAAAGACTATACCACCTATGGTGATGAAATTAAATTCGGCGGCGGCAAGACGATCCGAGACGGTATGGGACAGTCTGTCAAGACAACAAGTGCAGACGGTGACCTGGATCTTGTCATCACAAATGCACTGATCGTAGACAGTACAGGAATTGTCAAAGCTGATATCGGTATCAAGGACGGTAAGATCAAAGGCATTGGTAAAGCAGGAAATCCAAGTGTTATGGACGGTGTGACACCTGGTATGACCGTAGGTGCTTCCACAGAGGCTCTTGCCGGCGAAGGAATGATCGTTACAGCTGGTGGTATTGATACACATATCCATTTCATCTGCCCGCAGCAGATTGACTGTGCCCTGTATTCTGGTGTAACAACCATGATCGGCGGCGGAACTGGTCCGGCAGACGGAACAAACGCAACTACATGTACACCTGGTCCATGGAACATGGAAATGATGCTCAGGGCAGCCGAAGAATATCCGATGAACCTTGGTTTTCTCGGAAAAGGAAACTGCTCCGATGAGAAACCTCTGATCGAGCAGGTAAAAGCGGGTGCGATGGGACTTAAGATCCACGAAGACTGGGGAGCAACTCCGGCGGTTATCGACCATTGCCTGAACGTTGCAGATGAATATGATGTGCAGGTTGCTATCCATACAGATACCCTGAACGAAGGCGGATGTGTAGAGGATACCATCAATGCCATCGGCGGAAGGACAATCCATACATACCATACAGAAGGTGCCGGTGGAGGACATGCACCGGATATCATCAAAGCAGCGGCTACTCCGAATATCCTTCCATCTTCTACCAACCCGACAATGCCATTTACCGTAAATACTCTGGATGAACATCTGGATATGCTGATGGTATGCCACCATCTGGACAAGAAAATCCCGGAGGATGTTGCTTTTGCAGACTCCCGTATCCGTCCTGAAACGATTGCAGCAGAGGATGTGCTTCATGACATGGGCGTATTCAGCATGATGAGTTCTGATTCACAGGCAATGGGACGTATCGGTGAGGTTATCACCCGTACATGGCAGACCGCAAGCAAGATGAAGGACGAAAGAGGTGCACTTCCGGAAGACGAAGGTCACGGAAATGACAACTTCCGTGTAAAACGTTATGTATCCAAATATACGATCAATCCGGCGATCACACACGGGATTTCAAAATACGTAGGATCTGTAGAACCGGGAAAATTCGCAGACCTTGTTCTCTGGAATCCGGCATTCTTTGGAGTTAAACCGGATATGGTCATCAAAGGCGGTATGATCGTTGCATCCAAGATGGGTGATGCAAATGCTTCTATCCCGACTACACAGCCTGTTTTCTATCAGCCAATGTTTGCCGCACACGGAAAAGCAAAATATGCATCCTGCCTGACATTTGTTTCCAAGGCTGCAATGGATGAAGATGTTAAAGCAAAATACGGTCTGGAGAAAACCGTTGTTCCGGTAGAAAACTGCCGAAATATTGGAAAGAAAGACATGGTATTTAACGACAAGACACCGGAGATCACTGTAGATCCGGAGACATATGAGGTAAAAGCCGACGGAATCAGCATTACATCAAAACCGGCTAAGAAACTTCCACTTACACAGCTGTATAATTTATTCTGATGATCTACTGAGGAGGGCATAAATGTTAGGTGTTTGTTTATTATTTGTAGGAATTGTTCTGATCAACAACGGTATCTGCAACTTTTACAAAGTAGATGGAAAATCCCTTGCCGTGATGAACATTTTTACAGGAGGACTTTCTCTGTTCATCAATTTTGTAAATCTTGTTCAGGGAAATTATTATGCGGCAGGAACAGGACTTCTGTTCTGCTTCACATACCTGTTTGTAGCGATCAACAATATTTTTAAACTGAGCAGTATACCGTTTGCATGGTTTTCCACATTTGTAGCGATCAATGCAGTTGTATTTGGAACACTGGAAGGTTTTACCGGAAGCACGGCACTGGGTATTCAGCCGGATATCCGCTGGGCTGCGATCTGGTATCTCTGGGCGATCCTGTGGGGAACTTCCTTTGTTGAAGACATCATGGGTAAAAAGCTCGGCAGGTTTGTACCGGCACTGCAGGTATTTGAAGGAATCGTGACAGCCTGGATCCCTGGCGTGCTTATGCTGATCGGAAAGTGGTAAGAAACTGTCTGTTCACAGGCAGTATCCTGTGAACAGATTATAAAAAGCAATTCCACTGGGAGGAACATACAATGATTTGTGAGAAAATCCTGGGAAAACTGACAGACGAAGAGTTTTCCGGAAAAAAGACAGATTACGTGGATATCCAATGGGACGAAGCGTTCAAAAAACTTCACAGAAAAATAAGTCAGGGAGGTACGGAAATCGGCATTCGCCTGGATGATTCTGTACTGACCAGAGGACTGAATCAGGACGATGTTCTTGCAGTGGAGGGTGACACCGTGTATGCGGTGAACATCCCTCCATGTGAAGTGATCGTTGTTGCTGTTGACGCACATCACCCGAATATGGTGGCAAAGGTATGCTATGAGATTGGAAACCGCCATGCACCATTGTTCTGGGGGACAGAAGAGGGTATCTTTATTACGCCATATAACGAACCGATGCGTGTAATGCTGGAAAAACTTCATGGTGTTACCACAGAGGTAAAAGAATCCAGGCTGGATTTTGAGCGGAGGATTTCTGCTTCTGTACACTCACATACCCATTAGGAGGTACGTCTATGACAGAAGGAACAGCGAAATTTTTTCTGCTTCAGGTGAATGATGCACTGTTTCCTATCGGCGGCTATTCTCATTCCTATGGACTGGAAACCTATATCCAGAAGGGACTTGTTCACGATGAGGACAGTGCAGAAGAATTTATCCACAGGCGGCTTGCATATAATTTTTTATATAATGAATTCCTGGCGGTGAGATTTGGATGGGAGTACGCAGTCAATGGTGATCTGGAAGCAATTTCCCGTCTGGAAGAGATCATGGAGGCTGGAAAGATCCCGCGTGAAACAAGAGAAGCAAGCCGGAAACTCGGATCTCGCTTTATTAAAACACTGTCTGCACTTGAGCTGCCGTGTAAGAATGGTATTTTTCAGCAGTACAGGGAGTCTCGAAAAGGCAAAAGCGTGCATCATGCGGTTGCATATGGTGTATTCTGCGGAGCGGAAGGGATTTCCAGAGAAGAGACACTGGAGCATTTTCTGTATGCACAGACATCAGCAATGGTTACAAATTGTGTAAAAACAATTCCGTTAAGTCAGTCTTCCGGACAGAAGCTCTTAAGCGGATGTTATCCGCTTCTCCAGAAACTGACTGAGGATGTTGCAGAGCTTGGGGAAGAATGGATCGGACTCTCCGGACCGGGATTTGACCTTCGCTGTATGCAGCATGAAGGTTTATATTCGAGAATATATATGTCCTGATATCGGGGCGAAAAGTTCAATAAGTTTGTTGCGGGACAATCCGCAGGTATCGATTAAATCAGAGAGGATGAGGAATATTATGTCATACGTAAAAATCGGTGTGGCAGGACCGGTTGGTTCCGGAAAAACTGCCCTGATCGAATGTCTTACAAGACAGATGGCTTCTGAATACAGCATTGGTGTAATTACCAATGATATTTATACAAAGGAAGATGCAGAATTCCTGAGCAAAAATTCTGTTCTTCCTCGCGAGCGGATCACTGGTGTAGAGACAGGCGGCTGCCCGCACACTGCGATCCGTGAAGACGCTTCCATGAACCTGGAAGCAGTCGAAGAGATGATGGAAAAATTTCCTGATATTCAGCTTCTGTTCATCGAGAGCGGCGGTGACAACCTTTCCGCAACCTTCAGCCCGGAACTCGTAGATGCGACAATTTTTGTCATTGATGTGGCAGAAGGAGACAAGATTCCACGTAAAGGTGGCCCGGGAATCACCAAATCCGATCTCCTTGTCATCAACAAGATCGACCTTGCTCCGTATGTCGGAGCTGACCTTTCTGTTATGGAAAGAGACTCAAAGAAGATGCGCGGCGACAGACCGTTCCTTTTTACCAATATCCGCGGGCTTGAAGGCACAGATGCCGTGATCGACTGGATCAGGAAAAATGTACTTCTGGAAGGATGTTAAAGCGTGACAGCAGAAAATAAATTTGGAAAGACATCGGAGGTAAGACTGGAAACAGAACTGAGAGATGGAAAAGCTGTTCTGAGGGATGTGTTTTTTACAGCGCCTTTCAAAGTGATGCTTCCGTTTTATCTTCGCGAGGATTATATGCAGGTGATGGTGCTTTCTGCATCGGCTGGTATCATGGAAGGGGATGTGCAGAAATTTGACATTCACGTAAATCCGGGTACCAGCCTGGAATATCTGTCACAGGCATACGAAAAGATCCATAAAATGAAAGAGGGCATGGCACGTCGTGAGACCAGGATCGTGGTGGAGCCGGATGCTTATCTGAAATATGCACCACTTCCGACAATTCCGTTTAAAGATTCCGCATTTGAAAATCACCTGGAGATCGAGTTGAAAGAAAAATCATCCAGACTTCTGTTCCAGGAAATACTTTCCTGCGGAAGAGCTGCCTGCGGCGAGGCATTTGCCTATCGGTTCTATCACAATCATGTGGCTGTCCGGGAAGAAGGAAATCTGATCTATCTGGATAATACCCGGTATGACCCGAAGTTCTTTGAAATGAGCGGAACCGGATTGTACGAAGGATTTACGCATCTTCTGAATTTGGTATTTTTTAACATGGAGAAATCAGAATCCTGGATGAGTGAAGTAAGAGAACTCCTCGATGAAACTCCGGAGATTGAAGGTGGTGTGACAAGGATCGCAAGTGGTGATGCGGCGGTCCGTATTCTTGGAAAAGGGTCAGAACCGCTTCTTAAGATATCCGAAAAGATTCAGAATATGGAATAAAATATCCTGAAAAAAGCAGCTGTTTTGGAGAAATCCGGAACAGTTGTTTTTTTGTGCTTTTCAAATCAGATGGAAAAAACAGAGTGTTGTTTTGTGTGGATTTCTTTTTGCAAAGCAGTTGTTTTTTGCTGAATTGGAGGAATATCGCCTTGACATTATGTATACAAAATAGTACAATAAAAATTATCATACAGGATTATTTTGCACTAATATACATAGTGAACAGTCATATTGAAAGAGAGGCAGCTATTAATGGCAGATGAACATAAAGATCAGATCAGAATCGTGCAGGAGACAGTAGCAGGCAAGGAGATTACCTTTGCACATGTAATGGGCGGACCGGCTCCGATCATATATCAGAAACTCGGATTAAACCCGCAGGTGGATTACCGTTCATCCGCGATTGGAATCATGAACATGACTCCGTCAGAATCCGCAGTCATCGCATCTGATATCGCAGTTAAGAGCGGTAACGTTTACCTTGGATTTGCAGATCGTTTTACAGGTACCATGATCATTACAGGCGAGATTTCAGACGTTATGTCCGCAATGACAGAGGTTGTCGATTATTTCCGGGACACTCTGGGATATGTAGTCTGCAATATTACCAAGAGATAGGAAGTAAAGCATGGAAGAACGAATGACGAGAGAAGAATTTCTCGAAAGACTGTTTCATGATGATTATGAGAATCTGAAAGGAAAGAAACTTCGTCTGACACGTGTAAGAGTTCCTGGTAAGTCGATTGATTTTGCACATGTGATCACCCCCTCAGATCCTTCAGTTTATCAGAATCTTGCACTTCATATCGGCGTGCATGAGGGAGAGGATCATACAGGAGAATCCATTGGTATCATTCGTATGACACCGTGGGAAGCAATCGTTGTGGCAACGGATGTGGCAGTGAAGGCAGCAGATGTTGAAGTTGGTTTTATGGATCGTTTCAGTGGTGCTTTGATCATATTGGGCGGACTTTCCCAGGTAATGACCGCAGTAGAAGAAGTTGTGAGATTTTTCCGTGATGAGCTGCATTTTAATGTATGTGAGATCCACAAGAGCTGAAACAGACAGGATATAACAGAACAGGACAGAAAGTCAAAATGAAGAAAATTTTCTTAATGGGACGAAGTGAGGCTGGTAAGACTTCTCTGACCCAGGCATTAAAGGGGGAAGAGCTGCATTATCATAAGACTCAGTACACAAATTCAAATGATGATACAATCGATTCTCCGGGAGAATATGCGGAATCTAAGCATTTTGCTGTTGGACTCGCCTGTTTTTCCTTTGAGGCAGATGTTGTAGCAATGGTACAGGCGGCAGATGAACCGTTTAACCTGTTCAGTGATGGCAGCAGGAATTTTCTTTTACGCCCGTTGATTGGTATTATTACAAAAGTAGATTCCCCGTATGCGAACCTTCCGATGGTCCGGCAGTGGATGCATAATATGGGCTGTGAGCGAATCTTTGAAGTAAACAATGTGACTCGTGAGGGAATCCCGGACCTGATGGATTACCTGAAGGATGACCTTCCGAGGCTTACGATTGAACAGGCGAAGTTTAAACAGAGTCTTGGCCTGAATGAATGGGAGCCGCTTCCGGAGGGTGTGGAATATCCGGAGAATATTCGATAAGATAAGTAAGAGAGACATGCAGAGATGTGTGTCTCTTTTTTTGTTCTTTTTTCAGTTCATCGCGATTACCTGACAATGACGGATTGACAACTGACGGTGCAGCAGGTAAAAAGAAAAAAGAGAATGATGTGTTTCTTTGTTCTTTGTGTCTCCTATAGTATTGCCATTTGCAGATGAATTCAATTGACAAAAAATCTGGAATGAGTAAAAACTTATCATTTGTCGTGTTTTGTAAAGTTCTGAATAGAATTTGTGATGTTTCCGTGGAGTGTAATGCACATATTTTTCCATATGTCGGTGTAGTCTGCTTTCATTCCCTGTCGGATCCAGTCAAGCATGATGCCGACAAAACTGTATTTATAGAAATCTGCGATAAAACTTTTCTGCTCCTGTGTAAGGGAAGTGGCTCTTGCCTGCTCTTCGACAACACCCATGATCAGGTCGTGGGTCAGCTGGAAGAGAAAATTTTCAATCTATTCCCGGCTGACTGCATTATAAGCATTTATAATGAAGGGTTTGTTTTCGTAGACTGCTTCAAAGATCTGCAGAAGTCCTTCCTGCCAGGTAGCATAGGTCTTTTTACCCTGAAGTGTGTGGGTGGATTCTTCGAGGCATGTCCACTCGACCAGATCATAGATATCTTTGAAATGATAATAAAAAGCCATGCGGCTGATTCCGCAGTCCGTGGTCAGATCATTGATCGTGATCTTCGTGAGAGGTTTCTTGAGGAGAAGGTTTTTCAGAGAGTCAGCAAGAGCGCGTTTTGTGATGTTGGACATGGAATTTCTACGTTTCTGTGTTCTGGAGTAAACAGTAACTGCTTATCATTATAATAGGAGAATGGAATGGAAGCAAGGTTGACAGGAGTTTGCACTGGTGGGAAAATAACATATTATACCAGTTGATGAAATGAAAATTTACAGAGGAGGGAGAATGATGAGTGGATTAAAAATAAAACAGGGCTGGATGCAGAAAACAGTTGTCGTCTGGCTCGGAGCACTTTTATGCTGTCTGTTGTGGGGGAGTGCATTTCCATGTATTAAAATAGGATACAGGCTTTTTGAAGTCGATGCGGCAGACACCGCATCACAGATCTTTTTTGCCGGATGCAGATTCACACTGGCAGGAATTCTGGCAGTTGGAATTGGAAGTGTGATGGAAGGCAGGTTTTTGTGGCCGGAAAAAAAGGCAGTAAAAGAAATCGTCTGGCTGAGCCTTCTTCAGACGATCATTCAGTATTTTTTCTTTTATATGGGACTTGCGCACACCAGCGGAGTAAAAGCTTCTATCATAGAAGCTGTAAATGTGTTTATTGCAATTCTGGTGGCAGGTATCCTGTTTCATCAGGAAAAAATTACATCAAGAAAAATCGTTGGATGTGTTCTTGGGTTTGCAGGAGTGGTTCTGATAAATCTGAATGGGATGAACTTTCAGTTCAGCCTGGCAGGAGAAGGGGCAATTTTATTTTCTACGATTGCCTATGCGTTTTCTTCTGTATTTGTAAAAAAATTTTCACAGAAATTTAATCCGGTCATGCTCAGTGCTTATCAGTTTATCATCGGGGGGATCGTGCTTATGGCAGCAGGTGGTGCTATGGGTGGACATATTATAAAGGTGACACCGACCGGAATCGGACTGCTGGTTTACCTGGCAATGGTTTCCGCAGTGGCCTATTCTCTCTGGGGAATCCTTCTGAAATACAATCCTGTTTCAAGAGTTACAGTATTTGGATTTATGAATCCGGTATTTGGAGTCCTTCTTTCTGCGCTTCTTCTGGGAGAAACAGATCAGGCATCCGGACTGTTGGGACTGCTTTCACTTCTGCTTGTTTGCGTTGGAATTTATGTGGTAAACAGTGGGAATCGTTATAGATAATAATCTGTGACGTACAGCGTAAAAAAATGTAAAAAATTCGGAAATAACTGTTGACATACGGAAGTCATTATAGTAAAATAATCCAATGTGACATAGTGCGATGACTCCTGAGCCAAAGCCCCGGCAAAGGTGTTTTTATCAGCGGTTTCGGACATTTCCGCAGTATAGATCTGCACTGTTCACCAGGAATTATACATGATATTGCGGGAGACCGTAATTACACAAACTATCGTTGATAAATAACAGGAGGTAAAACCATGCAGACTTATATGGCTAATCCAGATAAAATCGAAAGAAAATGGTATGTAGTTGACGCTGAAGGCTGTACACTGGGCCGTCTGGCATCTGGTGTTGCTAGCGTATTAAGAGGAAAGAACAAACCGCAGTTCACACCACACGTTGATACAGGTGATTACGTAATCATCGTAAACGCTGATAAAGTTAAAGTAACTGGTAAGAAAATGGACCAGAAGATCTACTATCATCACTCCGACTATGTTGGTGGAATGAAAGAAACAACATTAAAAGAAATGATGGCTAAGAAACCGGAGAAGGTTATCGAGCTGGCAGTTAAAGGTATGCTTCCAAAAGGACCTCTGGGAAGAACCATGTACAAGAAACTTTTCGTTTATGCCGGACCAGAGCACAAACATGAAGCTCAGAAACCGGAAACCTTAACATTTTAATAGGAGGTAGGAGACATTGGCTAGCGCAAAATTCTACGGAACAGGAAGAAGAAAGAAATCAATCGCAAGAGTTTACCTTACACCTGGTACAGGCAAAATCACAATCAATAAAAGAGATATCGACGAATACTTCGGGTTAGAGACTCTGAAAGTAATCGTTCGTCAGCCACTGGCAGCAACAGAAACAGAAGGAAAATTTGACGTTCTTGTTAACGTTAAAGGTGGCGGATATACAGGACAGGCTGGTGCCATCAGACATGGTGTTGCAAGAGCCCTTCTTGAAGCAGATGCTGAATACAGACCAGTTCTTAAAGCTGCTGGATTCCTTACACGTGATCCACGTATGAAAGAACGTAAGAAGTACGGTCTCAAAGCAGCTCGTCGCGCTCCGCAGTTCAGCAAGCGATAATTCAAACGGATATCAGAAAAGAGCAAATTTCCCCGAAAACATCGAGTTTTCGGGGATTTCTTTATATTTCGATAATTCCATCAGACACCACAAAAACACATAAAATTTCAACGGTAACTAACAAATAACTAACACGTAACTAACACGAAAAACCTTGTCTTGTGTAAGACATTGCAAGTCTTATGTAAGACAAGAATCTGCATGAAAAAAGGACGATTCAATCGCCCTTTTCGTTACAGTATTCAATGATACACAACCGGACATCCTTTTTCGTCCGGCAGTGGCAGGAATGACCGTCCTTGAATACGATGTCATATCCGTCGTGCATGTTTCCGGAGATACCGGAAATCATTTCTCTGTTCTTTTCTGCGATCTGCATCGTGTCGAATAATCCGCATTGGTCTTTTCTCACAAGGTCTTGAATATATGCATTGACCGACATCCCCTTGTCAGATGCAAGAGCCTTGATGATGTCTTTCATCCCTTTGGGTACTGCGAGATTGATTCGCTCATAATGCTCACGCCCGAAATTGTTTTTGTATTCAGTTCTATTCATGGCACACCTCTATATTTTGTTGATAGCGTCAATCAGTTCCTCAATCTCAAAATGTGTATCAAGAGTCGTGAAAATCACGATTCAGGAACAGTGAAAATCACGAATCCAGAATGGGGGCAGGCATGAATGTACAGGACAGGCTTATCGCTTTGCATGATCTTGATG
>CAVBPN010000122.1:413-5527 GCA_963597235.1 bacterium | reverse complement strand
GAATCCGACCGTGGAGGTAGAAGTTACCGTAGGAGAAGGAATTATTGGGATAAATGGATACACAGCCAGAGCGATTGTGCCGTCAGGAGCATCAACCGGAAAATTTGAGGCGGTGGAGCTGCGTGACGGAAAAAAAGAATACTATACCGGATTGAGCGTAGAAAAAGCAGTTGAAAATGTAAATACAAAACTGGCAGAAGCGATTATCGGCGAAAATGCACTGGATCAGAATCGGATAGATCAGATTCTGGTCGATACAGATGGAACAGACAACAAAAGTAACGTTGGGGCGAATGCTGCACTTGGCGTTTCTATGGCGGTTGCAAGGGCTGCTGCGATGGCACTCAGAATTCCACTGTATCAGTATCTTGGCGGATGTCACAGTAAAAAAATGCCGATTCCGATGATGAATATTCTGAATGGGGGAAAACACGCGGATAATACCGTAGATCTTCAGGAATTTATGATCATGCCGGCGGGGGCGGAATGTTTTGAAGAGGGAATTCGCATGTGTGTGGAGATATACCAGATTTTGCGAATCATTCTGAAGGAACGTTCTTTATCCACTGCAGTGGGAGACGAGGGCGGATTTGCACCGGATCTGGCAGACAGCCAGGATGTGCTGGATGTGATCGTTCAGGCAGTGGAAAAAGCTGGATATAAGCCGGGAGAAGATATCCTGATTGCGATTGACGCAGCAGCAAGTGAACTGTATGATGAAAATCTGAATTGTTATTATTTCCCGGGTGAGAGTGAGATGAAGGGAAAAGAAGTTTTGAGGGATACCAGTGAAATGATCGCATACTATGAAGAACTGGTTGAAAAATTCCCAATCATCTCTATTGAGGACGGTCTTCAGGAAGATGACTGGGAAGGCTGGAAACAAATGACAGAACGGCTGGGAGACCGTGTCCAGCTGGTAGGAGATGATTTGTTTGTAACGAATATCAAACGTCTGAAATGTGGTATTCAGCTTCATGCTGCAAATGCGATTCTTGTAAAGGTAAATCAGATTGGTACGTTGAGTGAAGCGATGAATGCGGTTGAAATGGCGCAGAAAGCAGGATATAGAGCTGTAATTTCGCACAGATCAGGAGAAACAGAAGATACCTTTATTGCAGATCTGGCAGTCGCAACAGGTGCGGGGCAGATAAAGACAGGAGCTCCATGCCGTTCAGATCGGAATGCAAAGTACAATCAATTATTGAGAATTGCAGAACAACTTGAAAAACAGGCGGTTTATGAAAATCCATTTGAAAGAGAAAACAGAGACAGATAAAAAAGCGGGCTGCGTTGAAGTGCAGCCCGTAAATTATTTTTTTGTGTAATATTCAAGTACAGCCCCCTGAAACTCAAAGGTCTGTGAAAGTTCATAGTGTTCCAGCAGCCACTGACTCTTTTCGGATGAAGAATATTTCTTCAGTCGTTTTACAGCATTTTCACCGGCAATAAAACCAGGAAGGTCTTTTTCACGGATATCATCCATGACGTGATCGCCGACTTCCGGACGAATGGAAAGATCCGCAAAATCCAGAGTATAGCACTGCGTATCCCAGCGAAGCATGGCATAGATTTCCGGTATGCCAATTCCGAATCCATAAGTGTTTTCCGGAATGTTAGCAGCAACGTTGGCGGCAAAATCGTGTACATCCTGCTTATTATGCAGCTGTTCGCGTAGCGAAGTGTTGTATCCGTACTGGATGATGTTTCCGGATGCAAGGCACAGAAGAACAACAAGTGCTGTAGTAGTGAAAGCACCATGAAAAAGTTCGCCGGAGTGACATGTAGCTATTTTTTTAATATGGAAGTTTTTTACAAAATCCATACCGCTTTCTGCAAGAAGACAGAGCAGCAGGACACATGGCAGGTGACAGATCTCCAGATTATGATAAGCTGCACGGTTGATAAAGTATGTCAGCTGACCAAGAGCAAGTACGGCTGTCATAAAAGAAAAACATGACAGAAGTACAGAGTATGAAGAAATATCCTGTTGTTTTACGAAAAAGCGCATGTGTGAGATTCCCCAGGCCACAGCCAGGAACAGTAGGAACATAATGGCAATGTAGGCACTTGGAAAATCAGGAAGATCCACACGAAGAAGATCATCCATATAAGATGACTGCAGAAGCGGGAACAGGAATTCCTTCATTCCTGCAGGTGACGCACCACAGGAAATATTATAAAGTTCGACGATTCCATAAGCACCCAGGAAACTGATGATGAGTCCGGCTGCCTGAAGAAGGATATCAACGATTGTCCGCCGAAGGCTTCTTTTTGTATCGCAGAGACTGTGCAGGCACCAGAATCCGACCCAGGCTGCAGCACAGAACAGTCCGCTTTCAGTATTCCAGAGAATGCCCGCCATAGCCAGCAGATACCCAAGAATCCAGGTGAGTCGGTTTAATTTACGGAAACGGACGCAAAAAGCACCATAGCAGAGCATCAGGGCCATAAACAGGATACGATGCGGCCAGAGCTGCCAGTAGATGCCGCTTCTCATACTGAGGACAGGGAGCGTCATGGCAATCGCACCAAGGAAGCGGAGCAAATCATTCTTTACGATAAAATGCAGGGCCAGGAACATGGCGGCAAAGCAAAGTGCTCCAATGCATGCGTTTAACAGAATGAAATCAATGAAATCGCCTCCAAGAAGTTTCATCGGAAGTTTATAAAAGATTCCGTAGTGTCCGTAAATGCTTGTGGTATAATGCGTGTAGGCATTTCCGTGTATGACATTATAGATAGAATTGAAATACGCATCCATATGGAGACGGTCTGCTTCATCGCGGAGAAAGACCGCTGGGGTATAGAAATTATAACCGACAAGGATCGTAAGGATTCCGTACAGTGAAAAAAGCCCCAGGTTACTGGCACGAAACTGACTGCGTCTGATAAATGCAAGAAAGCAAAGACTCATACCGACGATACAGAGCATAACGATCCACAATGGCACTACATGCCAGATATATCGGAAAGAAAAACTTGCGTAGACATCAGTTTCTCTTCTGAACATAAAGAAAAGAAAAATAAAGTGAAGGACAGTCAGAAGAAAAACAACGGCAAAGGCAGCATTGGATGAAACGGAATGCTTTCCATATGGTATATGTGTAAAAAGCATAGTGAATAGAAAGTAAAGCGCACAGAAGAGCACTACGGTCAGTGCGTATGTGAGCAGGTTGATATTGCCGTGGGAACTGATCCATGCATTCAATGCCGGGAGTTTCAGGCAGGCTGCACCAAATCCGAATGAGAGCAGCAGGGAAAGGATAAAACTGTAGATTTTATCTGATGAATACTTCATAATTATGATTCCTCTGTTATCTGATATTTATGGAACTCTTTTTTGAAAGTCCTTTTATCATCATCTATGAAGCAGGGAGCTTTGTCAAGCTTTATTTGGTGGATTTTTGATGCTGAAATAACTAAAAACAGTTGAAATCACGGACAGGTTATGATAGAATAAACTCTAGTTGATTAGGAGGTGTAACTGAAGTGCAGATTTTAAGAACGATTCTCACTGTTATTTTTGCCATAGATTGTATTGCGCTTACCGTTGTTGTACTTATGCAGGAAGGAAAGCAGCAGGGACTTGGTGGAGCGATTTCCGGTGCAGCGGATTCCTACTGGGGAAAGAATAAAGGCCGTTCTATGGAGGGGGGGCTTATCCGAGCTACCACAATTATGGCAGTGTTATTTTTTGTACTGGCAGCAGTTTTGAATATGAATTTTTAAGAATTGTCAGAAGGAAACACTCTTGTATAATCGCAAGAGTGCTTTTTTTTCTCATAGCAAAGGAGTATAAGTGAGTAAGAAGAAAATCTGGGAAAAGAAAAAGAAGAAAAAATTTTCCAAAGAAAAAGTATCTGTAAAACCGAAGAAACGAGATATAAAGGCTCTCAGTAAGCACGGTTTGATTAAAGAAGGAACGTTTATCGGAAACCATAAGGGTTTTGGTTTTGTGGAGATTGAAGAGGAAGACGACGATATCTTTATTCCGGCGGATCATACAGGGACTGCAATGCACATGGACCGTGTCCAGGTACTCCTGAAGAATGAAGCAAAAACAGGAAAACGCAGAGAAGGTGCCGTGATAGATGTTCTGGAACGTGTGAATAAAGAAGTTGTAGGTACTTTTCAGAGAGAACGGGATTACGGATTTATTCTGTGTGATAACCAGAAATTTTCAAAGGATATCTATATTTCCCCTAAGAATTCAAAGGGAATCCGTGATGGAGATAAAGTCGTTGCAGAGATTATAGATTACGGAAGCGACAGACGGAAACCGGAAGGGAAGATCACGGAGAATCTTGGCAGCATGAATGCACCGGGAACAGACATCCTTGCAATCATAAAGAGTTTTAACATACCAACCGAATTTCCGATAAAAGTTATAAATCAGGCTATGCGCGTACCGGATCATGTGCAGGAAGCAGACAGAGACGGAAGAACAGATCTGACGCATCTTATGACAGTTACGATTGATGGTGAGGATGCAAAGGATCTGGACGATGCGGTTTCCCTTACAAAAGAAGGAAATATTTATCATCTTGGTGTGCATATTGCGGATGTAAGCAATTATGTGCAGGGTGGAAGTGCTCTTGATAAAGAAGCATTGAAACGAGGAACCAGCGTCTATCTTGCGGACAGAGTGGTTCCAATGCTTCCGGAACGACTGTCAAATGGTATCTGCTCACTGAATCAGGGGCAGGATCGTCTGACCCTGAGCTGTCTTATGGATATTGATGAGAATGGGAATGTTGTCGGACATCAGATCGCAGAGACAATCATTCGTGCAGACCGCCGTATGAGCTATGATCAGGTACGCTGTATACTGGAAGATGGCGATACGGAAGTAAGTCGTGAATATAAAGAATTTGTACCGATGTTTTTCCTTATGAAAGAATTATCTGCACTTTTGAGAAGTAAAAGACATAACCGGGGTTCAATCGATTTTGATTTTCCGGAGAGCAAGATCATTCTGAATGGTGCCGGACGTGCGATTGACGTGAAACCATACGAACAGAATGTGGCGACACAGATCATTGAAGACTTCATGCTGATGGCAAATGAAACAGTAGCAAAAGAATACTGTAAAGGAGAGTATCCGTTTGTTT
>CAVBPN010000122.1:0-403 GCA_963597235.1 bacterium | reverse complement strand
TGAGACATCAGGGAGTAAAGGGACAGAAGACAGGAGAAGAGATCGCACCGAAGGAAATTCAGGAGATCCTAGAACAGATCCAGGGAATGCCGAACGAGATGATGATCAGCCGTCTGATGCTGAGAACGATGAAACAGGCACGTTACACGACAGAGTGCAGTGGCCATTTCGGTCTTGCCGCGAAATATTACTGTCATTTTACTTCCCCGATCAGGAGATATCCGGATTTACAGATCCACCGTATCATTCGTGATAATATAAGAGGCAGATTACAGCGGGAAGGAAAGACAGAACATTACAGAGAAATTCTGGAACATGTTGCAGAGCAGTCCAGTGTCTGTGAGAGACGTGCACAGGAAGCAGAAAGAGAATCGGACCGACTGAAAAAAGCAGAATATATGTC
>CAVBPN010000121.1:2322-9562 GCA_963597235.1 bacterium | reverse complement strand
GTTGGAGACCGGATGGCTGCAGTATGGCGGTGATTCCGGAGTATCACAGTTCAATTTTGCCGGTATTGGAACGACCGGTGGCGGTGTTGCCGGAGTATCTTACCCGGATGTACGGACCGGGATCCGTGCACAGGTGCAGCATCTGAAGGCCTATGCATGCGAGGAAAATCTGAATCAGGATTGTGTAGATACACGATTTGACATGGTGACAAGAGGAAGTGCACCATATGTAGAATGGCTCGGACAGCAGGAAAACCCTAATGGGGGAGGCTGGGCAGCCGGATCCAATTATGGAGAGAAACTAAGGAAATTGTTGAGTGACCTGAAAGCAGAATAAGCAACGAGAAGGGGATATTTTGGATTTTCGATGCCAGATACGCCTGAATCAAAAGCAAGTAGACATCGATAAGAAGATATAATTGCCAGCTTAAGCATCGAGAAATAGATTAGTTGCTAAAGGCGATGTATATAGTTTAAGGAGTGAGATATGGTTCTCACTCCTTTTCTTGTTTTAGTTCAGGTCAATATCTACAAGTTCCTTTGGTGGAAGTTTCTTTGTACATCCGGCCAGGAATTTCTTCAATTCTTTGGAGGACCTGGAAATCGGTACATTCGTTCCGGCACCGCCCATACATCCGCCAGGACATGCCATACCCTCGATCATGCAGCCTTTAAGTTTCCCGGCTTTTGCAAGCGCGAGGACTTTTTTACATTCTGCAAGACTTTCTGCATGCTCAATGTGAACCGGCACATCCGGATAGTATTCTTTCAGACATGCTTCAATTGCACCCGCAACGCCACCTGCGACGGCATAGCCACGTCCGGCAGCTGTGGCATCATGGAGAGAACCGTCCTCTTCGAAGGATGCCGGGTCAATCTCACGTGCGTCGAACATCGCATCCAGCTCTTCGAAAGTTAGAACGAAGTCAACATCACTGCGGACAGTACGGCGCATAGCCTCAAGCTTCTTGGAAGCACACGGTCCGACGAAAACTACTTTTGCATCCGGATTTTCCTGTTTTACCTTACGGGCAGTAGCAACCATCGGAGTCAGCTCCTGAGAAATATTGTCAATCATGGTCGGGAAGAATTTCTTTGCCATCATGGACCAGGAAGGGCAGCAGGAGGTCAGAAGGAATGGAAACTCTCCGGTGGCAACTTTTTCAGCATAATGGTGAGCCTCAGAGATTGCTCCGACATCGGCACCAAAAGCAACTTCATGAACATCAGAAAAACCAAGAACCTGCAGAGCAGTCTTAAATTTACCCGGTGTCACATCATCACCGAACTGGCTGATATAAGCTGGTGCCACGATCGCAATGATCTTGTCACCATCGCGGAGAGCATGAGACAGCTGGAAAATCTGAGATTTATCAGAAATTGCACCGAATGGACAGCTTACCATACACATACCGCAGGAAACACATTTGTCTTCCAGGATGCTTGCGCGTCCCTGTTCGTCACTGCCGATTGCTTTTACACCGCATGCCTGTTCGCATGGACGGACATTGTGAGAGATCGCATCGTATGGACAGGCTGCCTTGCATTTTCCACATTTGATACATTTTTCCTGGTTAATAAAGGATTTACCGTCTTTCATAGAGATCGCACCCTTTGGACAGGCCTGCATACATGGATGAGCAACACATCCGCGGCACATGTTGCTGACAATGTATTTATTAGGCGGGCAGGCTGCACATGCAGACGGGATAACCTGCATAAGAGGCGGCTCGTAATATTTTTCGTTGATATTGCTGGCAGCCAGACCATCGGTCAGGTGGACGGCTTTGTTTTCAGGACGAAGGGAGAGGCCCATTGCAAGACGGACTCTTTCGCTTGCGACTGCACGTTCTCTGTAAATACTTTCACGGTACTGAGCAGTTTCGCTGACAATATTATAAGGAATTGCTTCAATATCGTGAATCAGGGTTTCATCAGAAGATTCGAATCCGGCTTTGGCTATTTCTGTGTAGACTCTGTGTCGGATAGATCTGACAGGTGTGTCATAGTTTCTCATATATAGTTCTCCTTGTATAAAATTGGAATTATTCAGTACCAGGCATCTCAGCAGAATCTGAAAATTCATCTGTCATAAGTTTGTGGTGACTAAATAATTGAAAAATATTTTCATCTACCTGTCACTATAATATAGGAAAGGATTTCCAAAATCAATAAAGATCATGTATTTTTCCAGACACAAAATTGCCGGATAAAAGAAGATAAAAAATTATGCAACATGTTAAAAGTATCACAAAAAAGTTGTGAAAAATAAAAAAAATGAATAAATTAATTCGAATATCCTATATTTAACTTGTGGAATATATATATTTAATGTATAATCAAATATAACAGAGCTGTGTAAAATAGACAAAAACAATAAGCACAGGAAAAATCTATTTTTCAACAAGGAGGGAATTGAATGTTAGATCAGTCTTATTACGCGAAGACAGATGAGATCATCGAGCATTACGGACCGAAAGCTGCATCATTGATTCCAATCATGCAGGATATCCAGGCAGAGTACCGTTATCTTCCTGGAGAGCTTCTGACTTACGTTGCATCCAGAATCGGAGTTACAGAAGCTAAGGCTTACAGTGTAGCCACTTTCTATGAGAACTTTTCCTTTGAGCCAAAAGGAAAATACGTGATCAAAGTCTGTGATGGAACAGCCTGTCATGTGCGTAAATCCATGCCGGTAAAAGAAGCACTGATGAAAGAACTCGGACTCAGTAATAAAAAGCATACAACGGATGATATGCTCTTTACGGTAGAAACTGTATCCTGCCTTGGTGCATGCGGATTGGCGCCAACACTTACAGTAAATGACGAAGTACATCCGAAAATGACACCAGAAAAGGCAATCGATCTGTTAAATGAATTGAGAGGTGAGACGGTATGAGTATTGTGAGTAAAGAAGATCTGCTCAATAAGCAGGCTGAAGCAAAAAATACCCTGGAATCTTTTACCTGTCGTGTGCTTGTCTGTTCCGGTACCGGATGTATCGCTTCCGGCGCACAGAAGATTTATGACGAGATGGCGAAACTGTGCGAGAATCTTGACTGGGTAAGTGTGGAAATGCAGAAAGACGTCCCGCATGTCGGCGTTGTTAAGACAGGATGTCAGGGTCTCTGTGAATTAGGACCTCTGATGAAGATTGAACCTTATGATTATCAGTATGTTCATGTACAGGTAGAAGACTGTAAAGAAATTGTAGAGCGTACTGTTATGGAAGGAGAACCGGTAAGCAGGCTGTTCTATCGTGACCATGATACAGCCTGTCCACATCCTTCCGATATTCCTTTCCTGAACCAGCAGACAAGAATCGTTCTTGAGAACTGCGGAAATATTAATGCAGAATCCATTGATGAATATATTGCTGTCGGCGGTTTCCAGGCTATGGCAAAAGCTTTCTTCGATATGTCCCCGCAGGATGTTATCGATGAAGTAACAAAATCAGGCCTTCGCGGACGAGGCGGAGCCGGATTCCCGGCCGGTAAAAAATGGTCTCAGGTTGCCCGTCAGAAAGAAAAAGTACGTTACGTTGTATGTAATGGTGACGAAGGTGACCCGGGCGCATTCATGGACGGTTCCGTAATGGAAGGTGATCCATATAAGATGATCGAAGGTATGACCATTGCCGCATACGCAGTTGGTGCAGAGAACGGTTACATCTATGTTCGTGCAGAATATCCGCTTTCCGTTAAACGTCTCCGTATGGCAATCGAGCAGGCGGAAGCTTACGGACTGCTTGGCGATAATATCCTTGGTTCCGGTGTAAACTTCCATTTACATATTAATCGTGGAGCAGGTGCATTCGTTTGTGGTGAAGGTTCTGCCCTTACTGCATCCATCGAAGGCAAACGTGGTATGCCGCGTGTAAAACCACCTCGTACAGTAGAAAAGGGTCTCTGGGAGAAACCTACTGTTCTTAATAACGTAGAAACATATGCAAACGTTCCGAAGATCATTCTTCAGGGAGCTGACTGGTTCCGCACCATCGGAACAGAAGGAAGCCCGGGAACAAAAACATTCTCTCTGACCGGTGCGATTGAGAATACAGGTCTGATCGAGGTTCCTATGGGAACCAGCCTTCGTCATATTATCTATGATATCGGCGGCGGCTTGAAGAGCGGAGCTGCCTTTAAGGGTGTACAGATCGGTGGACCATCCGGTGGATGTCTGATCGAAGATCAGATCGACCGCCCACTTGATTTCGATTCTGTTAAATCACTCGATGCAATCATGGGATCCGGCGGTCTGGTAGTTATGGACGAAAATACCTGTATGGTTGAGGTTGCCAGATTCTTCATGAACTTTACTCAGAGAGAATCCTGCGGTAAATGCGTTCCGTGCCGTGAAGGAACAAAGCGTATGCTGGAGATTCTTGAGAGAATTGTAGATGGTAAAGGCGAAATGTCAGATCTTGATGAACTGGAAGAACTTGCCACCATGGTACAGAGTATGGCTCTCTGCGGACTTGGTAAGAGCGCACCGCTCCCGGTTATCAGTACTCTGAACCGCTTCCGTGATGAATACGAGGAACATATTAAGGATAAGAAATGCCGTGCGAAAGTCTGTACAGCACTTCGTAAATTCCACATTAATCCGGAATTCTGTATCGGCTGCGGTAAGTGCGCAAAGAACTGCCCGGCAGGTGCAATCAGCGGAAAGATCAAATCTCCGCATCACATCAATAACGACGTATGTATCAAGTGCGGTGCATGTAAAGATAACTGTAACTTTGATGCGGTTTATGTGGAAGCATAGGAAGGAGGCTGAATTATGGGTACAATGACAATTGACGGTAGAAAAGTTGAATTTACCGATGAAAAAAATGTCCTGACCGTTATCCGTAACGCAGGCATCGATATTCCGACACTGTGCTATCATTCGGAACTCTCTACATTTGGAGCATGCCGTTTATGTACAGTAGAAGACGACAGAGGCAAAACCTTTGCTTCCTGTTCAGAAGTACCGCGCGATGGTATGGTTATCCATACCAATACTAATAAATTAAGAAACTATCGTAAACTGATCGTGGAACTGCTCCTTGCAGCACACTGCCGTGACTGTACAACATGTATCAAGAGCGGCGAATGTGTCCTTCAGGAACTGGCACACCGTCTCGGTGTAAGAACCGTACGTTTCCAGAATACAAGAGAGCAGCATGAACTGGATTTCAGTTCTCCGTCTATCGTTCGCGATCCGAATAAATGTATCCTCTGCGGAAACTGTGTACGTGCCTGCGAGGAAATTCAGGGAATCGGCGCACTTGGATTTGCATTCCGTGGAACAGAAGCTATGGTTATGCCGGCATTTAATAAGAAGATTGCAGAAACGCAGTGCGTAAACTGTGGACAGTGCCGTGCATTCTGTCCGACAGGAGCTATTTCCATCCATACAAATACAGACAAAGTCTTTAAGGCTCTTGCAGATCCGGATATCCGTGTGGTTGCACAGATTGCACCTGCAGTACGTGTTGCAGTAGGTGATCATTACGGACTCCAGAAGGGACGCAGTGTAATGGGTAAGATCGTCAACGCTCTTCACCGTATGGGATTTGATGAAGTTTATGATACGACTTTCAGTGCTGACCTTACGATCATGGAGGAAAGTGCAGAATTCCTTAACCGTATCGAGAAAGGTGAAAAACTTCCGCTCCTGACATCCTGTTGTCCGGCATGGGTTAAATTTATTACAGACCAGTATAAAGATTATATCCCGAATATTTCTACCTGCAGGTCTCCGCAGGGAATGCTTTCTGCAGTCATTAAGGAATATTTCCGTGATCCGGAACATGCAAAAGGAAAGAAGACGGTTATGGTTTCTATTATGCCATGTACCGCAAAGAAAGCAGAAGCCGTTCGTCCGAACAGCTATACGCATGGTGAGAAAGATACCGATATTGTTATTACAACCACTGAACTTCTTCGCATGATCGATAACTTTGGTCTTGATTTTGCAGGACTTGAGCCGGAAGCGTGTGATATGCCGTTTGGATTCGGTTCCGGTGGTGGTGTTATCTTTGGTGTTACCGGTGGTGTTACAGAGGCCGTTCTTCGTCGTCTGACTCCGGACCACAGTAAAGAAACAATGAGAGAAATCTCTGAGTGTGGTGTACGTGGAGATGAAGGCATTAAAGAATTCTCTATACCATATAATGGAATGGAGATTAAGATCTGCGTAGCCAGCGGACTTGCCAATGCAAGAATCGTTATGGACCGTGTGAAGAACGGAGAAGCAGAGTATCATCTGATCGAAGTTATGGCATGTCGTCGTGGATGTATTATGGGTGGTGGTCAGCCGACCAGATCCGGAGACAGAACGAAAGCTGCCAGAGCGAAAGGTCTGTACAATGCAGATAATACAACGATTATCAAGAAGTCCGATGAGAACCCGATGGTACTGGAACTTTACCAGGGACTTCTCAAAGGAAAGGAGCATGAACTGCTTCATAATGAGTTTTATTGATTTTTAATTCGAGGGTATGATGAGAGAGTAAGATAATATAACACCGGGGTGCCTGCCATAGCACCCCGGCTGTTTTGTGGGTAGTAAACTCTCCCTTGCACAATAATTCTCAATAGGATAGAATAAAAGAAAAAATATGAAGGGGTGCAAGGATATGCGTGAAATACAAGCATCAGTTATCACGGACACCATCGAGCGACTTTGTATCGAAGCCAACCAGGTGCTTCCGGAGGATATCAAGAAATCCATTCAGGCCTGTCGTGCGAGTGAAGACGGACAGATTGCCTGTGGTATACTGGATAACATCATCGAGAATTATGAGATAGCGGAGAAGGAACAGGTTCCAATCTGTCAGGATACGGGAATGGCCTGTGTATTCCTGGAAATTGGCCAGGACGTACATATTGCAGGTGGCGACCTTACCGAAGCAGTGAATGAAGGTGTACGTCGAGGCTACACCAGCGGTTATCTCCGCAAATCCGTTGTGAAAGATCCGGTCCGCAGAGGTAACACAGGAGATAATACACCAGCGATGCTGTATACCGAGATCGTACCGGGAGAAAATATTAAGATCATAGTCGGTCCGAAAGGTTTCGGAAGCGAAAACATGAGTGCGATTCGTATGTTTAAGCCATCCGCCGGCATCGAAGGAATCAAAGATTTTATCCTTGAAACAGTCGAGACAGCCGGACCGAATCCATGTCCACCGATGGTTGTTGGCGTTGGAATCGGAGGAACGTTTGATAAAGCTGCCCTTCTTGCGAAGAAA
>CAVBPN010000121.1:0-2312 GCA_963597235.1 bacterium | reverse complement strand
GCCCTGATGCGCCCGGTAGATTCCGAGAACGAAGATCCATATTACGCAGATCTCGAGAAAGAAATGCTCGAGAAAATCAATCAGCTTGGAATTGGTCCGCAGGGATTTGGAGGAAAGACGACTGCAATCGGCCTGAATATCGAAACCATGCCGACTCACATTGCAGGTATGCCGTGTGCCATCAACATCAGCTGTCATGTAACAAGACATAAAACGGAGGTGATCTGAGATGGAACGTCATATTACATTACCACTGACTGAAGAACTTGCAAAGACACTTCACGCAGGTGATACCGTTTACCTGACGGGAACGATCTACACCTCCCGCGATGCCGGACATAAGAGAATGTGCGAGGCGCTTGCCAGAGGAGAAGAACTTCCATTTGATCCAAAGGATGCGACGATTTATTATGTAGGACCGACTCCGGCGAAACCAGGCCAGGTCATCGGTTCTGCAGGACCTACCACCAGCGGTCGTATGGATGCCTATGCACCAACGATGATGTCCGTAGGAGCTCGCGGAATGATCGGAAAAGGAGCCCGTCTTCCGGAAGTTGTAGAAGCTATGAAGAAATACAAAGGCGTGTATTTTGGTGCCATCGGCGGAGCAGGTGCACTTCTTGCAAAATGTATCAAGAAGGCAGAACTTGTTGCATACGAAGATCTCCAGTCCGAGGCACTCCGCAGACTTTATGTCGAAGAAATGCCACTGGTTGTCATCATCGACTGCGAAGGCAATAACCTCTATGAGCAGGGAAGAGAAGCCTATCTTAAAGAACATAATAAAAAATCATAACCGAGCCCCCTTATGCATATATTATAACAATACATGGGATTGTGTGAATATATGCAAGGGGGCTTTTTTATATGGAAAATTTTCAGGTTTACCGGGATATTCAGGCACGTACCGGCGGTGACATATACATAGGCGTTGTTGGACCAGTCCGTACAGGAAAATCTACATTTATCCGGAGATTTATGGAGCTGGTGGCATTGCCGGACATGAAACCGGCAATGCAGGCAGAAGTGCGTGACCAGCTCCCTTTAAGCGGCTCCGGGAAGCTCATCACAACCGTAGAACCCAAATTCATCCCGAAAGAAGCTGTGAATGTCAATCTTGGGGATGACCAGAAAGTACGGATCCGTCTGATCGACTGCGTGGGATTCCTCGTAAAAGATGCCAGCGGCCACATCGAAGAAGGCAGAGAACGTATGGTAAAAACACCGTGGTTTGAAAAAGCGATTCCCTTTCATGAGGCAGCAGAAACCGGCACACGAAAAGTCATTCAGGAACACGCCACAATCGGCCTGGTAGTTACAACCGACGGCAGTTTCGGAGAACTTCCAAGAGAAAATTTCCTTGAAGCAGAAGCATTGACTATTAACCTTCTGAAAAAACAGGGAAAGCCGTTTTTGCTTCTTGTGAATTCTCAGATGCCGTATAAAGATGAGACACAGGAACTTGTCAGAAATCTGCAGAGTAAATATGGTGTAACAACCATGGCAGCGAACTGCGAACAGCTTCGAAAAGAAGACATCACCAGAATCCTGTCAAATATACTGTATGAATTCCCGGTCAGCGAGATTCAGTTTTTTGTACCGAAATGGGTGGAAATGCTGGCGAATGACCATGAGTTAAAGGCTCAGCTTCTGAATCAGATTCGGGAACAGATGAAGAAATTGCTTCATATTAAAAATGTAACACGAGAATCCGTTCAACTGGCAGCACCGTTTATACAGGATGTATTGCTGGAAGATGTCAGCCTTTCCAGCGGAAAAGTCCGCATCCGGATTCAGATCAAAGATGAATATTATTACAGAATCCTGAGTGAGATGAGTGGCATCCAGATGGAGACGGAATATGATCTGATTCATACCATGAAAGAACTGGCTGCAATGAAAGAACAATATGTGAAAGTGCAGGCAGCCCTCGAAGCAGTGAGAGAAAGCGGCTATGGGGTGGTAGTGCCAGAACTTGACGAGATTCAGATAGAAGAGCCGTCTGTGATACGTCAGGGCAGCAAATTTGGAGTCAGGATAAAATCTAAGAGTCCATCCATTCACATGATCAAAGCAAACATCGAAACAGAGATCGCACCGATCGTCGGGACCGAGCAGCAGGCAAAAGATCTGATCCAGTATATCGGAGAAAGCGGCCAGCGCGGCGAAAGCATCTGGGAGACGAATATCTTCGGAAAGTCCATTGAACAGCTTGTTCAGGACGGTATCCGAACAAAACTCACTTCTATCGGAGAAGAGAGCCAGTCAAAACTGCAGGACACCATGCAGAAGATCGTCAATGACAGTAAAGG
>CAVBPN010000120.1:3614-3963 GCA_963597235.1 bacterium | reverse complement strand
TCAGCTACGAATCCCCGGAGATATTTTTCTTCCGTATAGGGATTTTCTCTCATCTGAAAGAAAGAATTTTCTGCAGACATTACAACTTTAAGGGCTCCATGTGTTTTCAAAGAAATATCCTGCGTATCCAGATATTCTTCTATCTTCTCTTTTGTAATCCCGTGAGCAGCACAGGAACCGAATTTCAGAAATGCTGCCGCTTCTTCCAGTCTGTTCAGATGCTGCTCCAGAAATAACGGTTTTTCATTTTCTACTGCAATTGTCTCAAATGCTCCCATTCCGAACAAAAAGCCCTCATCCAGTCTAATATCCATACTTTTCACTCCAAACTTATTTCATAGCCTCCAGA
>CAVBPN010000120.1:0-3604 GCA_963597235.1 bacterium | reverse complement strand
TCGCTTTCTGGAGGGTTTCTTCATATTCAAATTCCAGATCTGATTCAGCAGTGATACCACCGCCCACTCCCAGATGATATATTCCATCTTTTTGTAATGCCGTTCGAATCACAATATTAAAATCGCAATCTCCATCCAGCGTCAGATAACCAATCGAGCCTGTGTACAGATTTCTGCGGTTATTCTCAAGTTCATCAATAATCTCCATGGCACGGTATTTCGGTGCACCGGTGATCGAGCCACCCGGAAATGTTGTTTCCAGAAGATCCATCACATTTTTTTCTGCTTCCAGTTCCCCTTCGATATCCGACACAAGATGGAACACCGTTGCATATTCTTCAACCGTAAAAAGCTCTGTTACTTTAACGCTTCCCGGTCTGCATACGCGGTTCAGGTCATTTCGCTCAAGATCCACGATCATAAGAAGCTCGCTCTTATCCTTCTCAGAATTCTCCAGTTCATTCCGCATACATAAGTCTTCTTCCGATATCTTGCCTCTCTTACGTGTTCCCTTGATCGGTCTCGTATTTACATGACCCTTTTTCATTTTCAGAAAACGTTCCGGCGACGCACAGACAATCTGAAAATCACCATAATCCATATACCCGCCGAACGGAGACGGATTATTTTTCCTCAGATCATAAAAAACATCCAGCGGTTTCTTCTCGCTTTTTACACTGAGCTGCTGTGTCATATTTGTGATATAGATATCGCCCTCGATAATATAGCGAATCATATCATCTACAGCCTGCTTATATTCTTCTTTTTCAAAGTTTGGTCGGATTTCTATATCAAAGGATTCTTTTTTTATTTTTTCATGCTCATCTAATGGCTCTGCAACCCGTTTTTCCACAGTCTGAATCTGCTTTTCAGCATCTTTTGTAACTCCATTCGCCACCAGATATGTTCTCTTCTCATGACGGTCTTCTATAATATAGAAGTCATAGAAAACAAGTACGGCATCCGGAATTACCACCAGGTCTTCTTTATCGGAAGATACTTCCATCAGTTTACGACCATATTCATAGGAAAAATAACCGATTGCACCGGAAACCATCGGAAGCTCACTTCTGTTCTCATCCACATGCTCTGTCAGATATCTTTTCAGATATTCCTCAAAAGAAATCTCCGTGTTCTCCTCGCCATTCACATAGAATCTACTGCCATCCTTTATCAGTTTCAGATAAGGACTGACTCCTATGATCGAATATCTTCCTAATTTATTAACCAGTGACGAATCCAGAAATACACTGTCTTTCTCATCAGCAAAATAACGAAACAGTTCCGCTGCCGGTCTCATCGGCTTTAACTCTTTTATTACACGTTTTATATTATACATCGTTTTCCTCTTTCTGTCCATTCTATTGGACATCAACAACTTTTTTCGCGTACATTTATCTATCTTTTTTAATCTTCTCTATAAATCTTTTTTAAAGTTTTCGGCAATACAGCAGAAATTTTCCAGCAGTTCATGCCCGTATTCTGTCAGAACAGCCTCCGGATGAAACTGCACGCCATACAACGGCAACTTTTTATGTGAAATCCCCATAACTGCGCCATCTTCCGAAACAGCATCCACATGATACTCCGACGGAATACTGTCTTCCCGTACGATCAGTGAATGATATCTTGTCACTTTAAAAACCTTCGGTAACCCCTTAAACAATCCTGTACCATTGTTACGGATTTCCGTCACTTTCCCATGCATCGGACGCTCCCCCTTCTCCACAGTCGCTCCACAGCAATGTCCCAGCACCTGGTGTCCCAGACAGACTCCGAGAATCGGAATCTTTCCCTGAAACCATTCTACTGTCTGCATACAGAGTTCTGCATCCCATGGCCGTTTTGGACCTGGTGAAAGTATGATTCCCTCCGGACGCATATTTTCTATTTCTTCTATATTTATATCGTCACTTCTCCTGACCATGATCTCCCTTCCCAACTCCTCAAAATATGCTTTCAGATTATAAACAAACGAATCATAATTATCAATCATCAAAAACATGATGTTCCTCCCTCTCCATATAAAATGTGTATAAAAAAGAGACAACGAGCGTGTACATCCATACACACAGTCGTTATCCCTGATGGTCCGTAATCTGTGAATTTTTTATCGTTTTTCATATTTCTTTTTAAAAGATAGCTCCATGCTATCATATCTGTCAATTCCCGTCAATATATATTAGAAATGATTATTTTTTTCAACAAATTACCCCTTTTATATCGGATGCATCTATGCTATACTGTACGGGAAATGAATGCTATGCAAAATAGGATCATATGCGTCAAGTGTTCAGCGAATGGGGAGTTGTCGCTGAAACGAAAAGTCCGTCTTACGGTATATGATCCGCACCCGTTGCAACAATATAAGAGGATATCTCATATTGTGTAGGGATACGTTTTTCGACATACGTTCTATCACAATTGGAGATATTTTTTTACTTTATCACATTATCACTTCGATAAAAAAAAGACAATCTCCATGATACACAATATCATACATACAGGAGGTTGTTTTTTAATGGTAGACAAACAAAAAGTAGAACAGGCAATCCGTCTTCTCCTTGAGGGAATCGGCGAAGATACAGAACGTGAAGGTCTCAAAGATACCCCGGACCGTATCGCACGTATGTGCATGGAAATTTACGGTGGTCTGGATGAAGAAGCAGATCATCATCTTGCCAAACAGTTTGATGTAGAAAACAATGAAATGGTACTGGAAAAGGATATCACATTCTATTCTATGTGCGAACATCATCTGATGCCATTTTACGGAAAAGCTCATATCGCTTATATTCCAAATGGAAAAGTGACCGGTCTCAGCAAACTTGCACGTACTGTAGATGTATACGCAAGAAGACCGCAGATTCAGGAACGACTGACCGTACAGATTGCGGATGCGCTCGAACGTACTCTGAATCCAAAGGGTGTTATGGTCATGCTTGAAGCAGAGCATACCTGCATGACTATGCGCGGCATCAAGAAACCGGGAAGTAAAACGATCACTACGGTCACACGCGGTGATTTTAAAACAGACAGAGAACTTCAGAAACAGTTCCTTTCTATGGTAAAAGACTGATGCAGACTGACATGGAAAGGGTAAATGCCATCTGGTGCCACCCGCTTTATCAGGAGAATCTGAACAAGCTTATCCGATTGGAAGCAGACCGTATTTTCTGCCGCCATACACCGGAACATTTTCTGGATGTTGCAAGACTCACTTACATATTTTCACTGGAACGTGGTATCGTCTGTTCCCGTGAACTGATCTACTGCACTGCTCTTCTTCATGATATCGGACGTGCGAAGCAGTATACCGATGGTACACCACACGATGAAGCCGGTGTTCAGATTGCAGAAGAAATTTTATCTGATCTGAATTTTACTTCGGAAGAAAAGTCCCAGATTCTGACTGCGATCGGAGAACATCGTTCTTTAGGAAAAGATGTTACACCTTTAAGCCAGCTCCTTTATGAGGCAGATAAAAAATCACGTATGTGTTTTCTCTGTCCTGCCGAAAAAGAA
Source organism: bacterium (assembly GCA_963597235.1). Lineage (GTDB taxonomy): Bacteria > Bacillota > Clostridia > Lachnospirales > Lachnospiraceae > Blautia_A. The sequence goes on along the minus strand of CAVBPN010000120.1, from coordinate 79 downwards.
TGCTACTGGGATTTTTCAAAAAAGAATATGTCGATTCAATATTAAAAGGAGAATCTTAAATCATGAAAATTGGAAATCG
>CAVBPN010000119.1:2873-11410 GCA_963597235.1 bacterium | reverse complement strand
GATACCACAGTCTGTATACAGTTTTGCAGTAGAGTCGTTATAGTTACCGGTTGCCAGATGTACATATCTTCGGATACCGGTCTCTTCACGGCGAACGACCAGCGTGATCTTACTGTGTGTCTTTAAACCTACCAGACCATAGATAACATGGCAGCCGGCTTTTTCAAGCATCTTCGCCCAGACGATGTTATTTTCCTCATCAAATCTCGCCTTCAGCTCTACCAGAACAGATACCTGCTTTCCGTTTTCTGCTGCCTGTGCCAGTGCCGCAATGATCGGAGAATGTCCGCTGACACGATACAGGGTCTGCTTGATCGCAAGGACGCCCGGGTCTTTTGCCGCCTGTCGTACAAAATCTACAACCGGATCAAAACTCATATATGGATGATGCAGAAATACATCACCTTCGCGGATTACCTGGAAAATATCTTTATCATTCTGGAACTGCGGTACCGGAGCCGGTGTATACTTCGGACTCTTGTACTCATCAAATCCCTCAAGCCCATACACTTTCATCAGCATAGTCAGATCCAAAGGTCCCTGAATGTTGTAGATATCTGCATCTTTGATCTCAAACTCTTCTTTCAGGATATCCAGAAGACGTTTATCCATCTTTTCTTCTGCTTCCAGACGAATGACCTCTCCCCACTGACGTTTCTTCAGCTGTTTCTGAATCTCGACCAGAAGGTCTTCTGCTTCATCCTCATCAATTGTCAGATCGGCATTTCTCATGATTCTGTACGGATGTGCACAAACCACATCATTACTTAAGAACAGCTTACCGATATTACGTTCAATAATCTCTTCCAGAAGGATCACGGTTCTCTCGCCCTTCTTCGCAGAAGGAATCTCTACGATCCTTGGAAGAACAGACGGAACCTGAACCGTTGCAAATTCCAGTTCTTTTGTATGTTTTTTATTATTTTTCTTCGCGATCAGTGCACCGATATTCAGTGTCTTATTTCGAATCAGTGGAAATGGTCTCGAAGAATCCATTGCCATCGGTGTCAGGACCGGATAGACATTATCCTCAAAATAACGGTCTACAAATTCCGCCTGCTTTTCACTTAAATTTTCGTGTTCAGCAACCAGATGCAGGCCAACCTTTTCCAGTGCCGGAAGGACAGAACGGTTAAACGTACTGTACTGCACACGCACCAGCTCGTGAGTCTGTTTACTGATTTCTTTCAGCTGTTCCTCCGAAGACATACCAGCGATATCTTTCTTCTTATATCCTGCATGCACCTGATCTTTCAGAGACGCCACACGTACCATAAAAAACTCATCCAGATTAGAAGATGTAATGCTTAAGAATTTCAGTCGTTCAAACAACGGCAGACTCTTGTCACGTGCTTCACTTAAAACACGCTCGTCAAATTTCAGCCAGCTCAGTTCACGGTTTACGTAGTATTCCGGTTTTTCATATTTGCTAAAATCCATATTTTCCTCCTCACACGCTTATGCTCTGCGTTTACGTTTCAGTACAAGACGAATACCAAACACTTCTTCAAAGAACTGCACCTTATCACGAAGCAGTCCCAGCTCCAGAGAAATATCCCGGCTGGAATCAATGATCATCTGCAGTTCCCGGTCTTTGAGCACCACTCTCAGTCCTTCTACTTTCTGGTAATGACTGCGGTCCATTGCATTTGCAAGTCGCAGGATCGCGGTCAGTTTTGCTACCAGAAGATAGCGATTCCGGTCGATTCCCGGTCCATTATCATAATTTCCATAATAGACAAATTCCGTCGTGTTGTATCGCACCGCGCTGGCAATGATCTTACGTTCCTCTGTAGAAAGTCCGATGATCTCTGTTGCCATAATGATCCGGTAAGAGCATTCTGCCACATCTGCCATACTGATGTATTTTCCACAGTCATGGAGCTGTACGGCAATCTGCAGAAGCAGGCGCTCTCTTGCTCCCATGCCATGCACCTTTTTCATACTGTCAAAGATCGTCAGCGCAATGTCTGTTGTCCCCTTGATATGATCTTTTCCGGTGGAATATCTCTTGGCAATGTTCCTGGACGCAACCAGAATATCATTTTCAAAATTGTGGACACTCTTGATGAATTTCTTCTTTTCGCCATAATCATATGCGATTCCATCAAGAAGCGAAACTCCCGGTGCCCATACTGACTCTGCCTGGAAGATATCAAGAAAATTCTTACAGATGACCATCGTTGTGATGGCAAGCGAAGCATATTCCGGATCAATATCCATTTCCTCGGCAAGTGCCTGTTCAGTCTTGTAAATGGTTTTTTCGTAGCGTTTCGTAAAATCCTCACTGGTTATGATATGGTCTTCCAGCTCTTCACGAAAAATCGTATCAGTCAGAAAATCACCCATCAGAATGACATTCTTGATATCTCTGTCTTTGAGATACAGTCTCTGAAAAGCAGTCAGATCATTTCGAATAAATTCTCTTACCAGCTGGTCGTAATGGTTCGTTGTCTTTTCCAGTTCTTTCAGTCGTTCGCGGATACGCATGCTTCCCATTTTGAAGCTCTGCGTAGTTACCAGTGCATCCTTGTCAAATAAAGAAACCTGCAAGTTACCGCCGCCGACATCCAGGATCGCCGTGCCTTTCTGGATGATCTTCTTGAAACCTGCCTCAATCGCCGCAATGGATTTGTATCCCAGAAAATGCTGTTCCGCATTGCTCAGAACTTCAATCCGGATTCCTGTTCTCTGATAGATCTGTTCCTGCACGATCACCGGATTGACGATCTCGCGGAAAGCACTTGTTGCACACGCCCGGTAATCAGTCACCCCAAATTCTTTCATCATGTTGCCAAAATCTTTCAGAATAACACAGATCTCATCCACTATTTCCGGTTCCAGCCGACTTTTTGAATAAGCCCCCTTGCCAATTTCCAGATGATATCTGACATCATTCAGTTCTCTGAAACCGATTTTTTTGGTGAATTCAAAAATCTTCATGCTGATCTCATAAGAACCAATGTCAATCGCTGCAAAAGTTGTTGCTGCCATACCCCCAGCTCCTTCCCATTTGTGTTATGCGTTTTACACTTTTTACGCTTCCTTTGTTTCCTCTTTTCCAAGAAGATGATCAATAAACTGCTGTGCCGTACGTCCGGTCAGACCGCCATGGGAAATTTCCCATTTACCGGCCTCAAGAAGAAGTTCTTCTTCCGGCATGGTGATTCCATTACGTGCAGCCAGTGTTTTTACGATCGTATGGAATTCTTTTCGATCCGGTGCACCGAAGTAGATACGTACACCAAAACGATATACCAGAGAAAGTTTCTCCTGAACGGTATCGGAGGAATGAATGTCATCGTCTGCTCCGACCTCCAGCTTATCTCCTGCTCTTTCTCTTACCAGATGACGGCGGTTACTTGTTGCGTAGATCAGGATATTCTCCGGTTTTCGTTCCAGCCCACCTTCAATAACGGCTTTCAGATATTTATATTCAATCTCAAATTCTTCGAAGGAAAGATCATCCATGTAGATAATAAATTTGTAATTACGGTCTTTGATCTGGGCAATGACCTGATTCAGATCTACAAACTGATGCTTGTATACTTCAATGATTCGCAGTCCCTCATCATAATACTGATTCAGGATACCTTTGATACTGGAAGATTTACCTGTTCCTGCATCACCGAACAATAGACAGTTGTTTGCCTTTCTTCCACGTACAAATGCTTCTGTGTTTTCGATGAGTTTCTGTTTCGGGATCTCATAGCCGACCAGATCATCCAGACGTACATGCGCGATCCTTGTCACCGGTACGATCACTGCTCTGCCGTTCTCATCGTGATCGACCCGGAATGCCTTGTGAAGACCAAGCTTTCCAACTCCGAAATCCTTATAAAACTGTACCATATCTGCCATAAATTCTTCGGTATCTTTTGCTACTGCCAGTGTTTTGCTCATCTCGCAGATTCGATCACGGATACGTTTGTTAAACATTTTGCCGGTGTCCTGCGGTGCCTCATAATTGCAGAGGATTCCGCAGCAGGATGTGTGGAACAGTTTGTCCAGTACTGTCAGATCAAAATCATAGAGTTCTTTAAAAATCGCAAAATCATGAAGTGCAAGCTGGTTGATGCTTCCCTCGATCGCACCGCGGATCTCGCTCGCAGTACTGAATGCATTTTCATGATTTACAAGAAGAAGTGTCAGATAATCGTGCCACAGATTTCCCGTAAATCCATAAGAACCTGCAATTTCGATCAGACCGTTGACGCATTCATAAAATTCTTCTTCCATCTCGCTTGCATTGACTGCTGATTTTTCACTTGCATCCATCAGTGCGGTCATTTTGTCCAGTATATCTCCGTGCTCAAATCCCCGATAGAGCACGCATTCTTTTACACGTGTCATTTTATTCTTCCTCCTGCTGTCCGTAATTTCCAAGTACTCTCATTCTGTTTGCCTCTGTTTCAAGACCTCGCAGTGCATTTTTGACTGCCGGTTCTTCCAGATTACCCTCAAAATCCACAAAAAATCTGTATTCCCATTTTTTTCCGGTGATCGGGCGGGATTCAATCTTTGTCATACTCAGTCCGTTATAAATAAAATGTGACAGCATATGATAAAGTGTTCCGCTCTCATGAGGCAGCTCGAAGCTTACGCTGATTTTGGCTGCGCTCTTTTCGTAGACCGGATGAGCACTTACAATAATAAATCTGGTGACATTTTCCTCATTATAACAGATATTTTCTGCCATAACAGAGAGTCCGTAAAGTTCTCCTGCTGCACGGCTTGCGATTGCCGCCTGTGTTCTGTCCAGTTCTTCATGGATTTTCTTTGCTGCACCTGCTGTATTTTCGGTCTTGACAGCTTTCCAGTCAGGATGGCTTTCCAGATATTTTTTGCACTGTGCAAGTGCCTGCGGATGAGAATATACCGTTTTGATCTCTTCAAGAGAAGTTCCCGGAATGCCGAGCAGTACATGCTCTACTTTCATCCCCTGCTCTCCGACAATATAAAGCTGATACTCTGTAAGCAGGTCATAAATATCTGTCACGATTCCCTCTGTCGAGTTCTCGATCGGAAGCACAGCATAATCCGCCTTACCGGATGCAACCTCTTCCATCGCAGCACGGAATGTCTTTACATGGTAGCTGTTGATCGCATCAGAAAAATATGCACGCATGGCGGCATAGCTGTATGCGCCCTCCACGCCCTGAAATACCACATTGACTCCGGTCAGCGGCAGTGCATCGACCATCTTGTAGTCTTTGATGTCATTTTCGACACCATTTTTTGTCAGAAGCTGATACTGACGTTTGCGGCTGATTGCCATGATCTGCTGAAACAGTTCCTGCGCTCCAAGTTCATTAAACTCCCCATGCGCGGAATCCTTCAGGACCTCAATCTTATCCTGTTCTCTTTTCGGATCCAGTACTTTTTTTCCTGTCTGTATTTTATATTCTGCGACATCCTCACATACTTTCATTCTCTTTTCAAAAAGTCGTAAGATTTCCCTGTCAATCACATCGATCTCTTTACGACATTCCAGTAAATCTGTCATGAATCTTTTTCCTCCTGCATTTTAACAATTTCCGTGATCTCTCCGATAAAAGAAAGAGAACCGAACGAAAGGATCACATCTTCCCGTCCTGCCATGGCAAATACTTTATCTACTGCATCCTGAATACTCTCTGCCGCCTGTACATGCGGATTGCATGGCCTGATTGCCTCTGCAAGTTCTTCTGCCGGCAGTGCCCGCGGATTATCCGGTGTCTCAACTGTCACGATCTGCTCTGCATACGGACAGAGTTTTCGGATAATATACTGGTAATCTTTATCACGGAATACGCCCATGATAAAGAACATCCTGCGTCCTTTAAAATATTTTCGAACGGAATCTTCCAGCATATCTGCTGCTGCCGGATTATGTGCACCGTCTACGATAAACAGCGGCTTCCTGTGGATGATCGTAAGGCGACCGTTCCATTTTGTGTCTTTCAGACCTTTCTTTCTCTGTTCGATCGTTGTCGGATAGCCCTTTTTATCCAGAATATTCAGAGCCTCGATTGCCAGTGCTGCATTCTCTGTCTGATAGGAACCAGCCAGGGACAGCTCGTAAGTTTCACCCTTATATTCCAGTATCTGACCGGCAAAATCCTCTTTAACAGCTTTTGCTGCTTCAAGGTCTGTAACAGTCAGATCTGCACCTTTTTCTCGACACACTTCCTGTATGACTTTCAAAGCCTCCGGCCGCTGTCCGACAATTGCCACAGAACAGCCTGGTTTAATGATTCCGGCTTTTTTCTCTGCAATCTCGGCAAGCGTATTTCCAAGAAAGCTCTGATGATCCATACTGATCGGAACCAGAACGGCAAGTATTGTATTTTTTATAATATTTGTCGCATCCAGATTTCCGCCCATGCCGACTTCCAACACTACCAGATCACATTTTTCTTCCGAAAAAAATAAAAATGCCACCGCCGTTTCTATTTCAAATGGGGTGGGATGTGTAAGACCTTCTGCTGTCATTTCTTCAATTGCTGCAGCAACTCTGGTCACATACCCTGCAAACTGCTCTCTGCTCACTGCCCTGCCGGCCACTTCCATCTTTTCTCTGTACGAATAAACGGACGGAGAAATATATCTTCCGACACGATATCCGGTTTCGGAAAGAGTCGTATACAGATAGGCGATCACAGATCCCTTACCATTGGTTCCTGCTACATGAACATATTTCAACTGATTCTGGGGATCACCCAGACGTTTCATCAGTTCTTTTATATTTGTAAGATCCAGAGCACCGCCCGCGTACTGATCCGCGTCTTTTACATATGCTCTGCTTTGCTGATAATCCATTTACTGTATCTCCTGTGTTCTGATTAATTCATATTTATACAATGATAGCATCTGCGTATCTTTTTTTCAAGACCGGGCATACTGATTTTACATCTTCTTAACAAGGCTTCCAGCCTGTTTCCCTCGAAACTTTTATACACTTTTTCTTAATTACCAGGAGTATTTGCCATGAACCAGAATCTTATGAACTTTTTTCTCTGCGGTTCGATCGGCTGGTGTATGGAGATCCTGTGGACAGGACTGCATTCTCTGCTCGCCGGTCAACGTACCATGATGGGGAAAACCTCCCTTTTGATGTTCCCGATCTACGGCTGTGCTGCCATCATCGCTCCGCTGTATTCTCACCTTTCGTCACTGCCATTCTTTTATCGTGGACTTCTTTATACCTTTGGTTTTTATCTGGTGGAATTCCTAAGTGGAACCGCTCTTCAACAGCTTCATATATGTCCCTGGGACTACAGTGGCGCTCCTTTGCAGTACCACGGCGTTATCCGGCTGGACTATGCACCATTATGGTTTACCGTCGGATTAATTTTTGAAAAAATACTTGTTAAATCTTCTTGAAAAATTGATTACACTAGTATATGATTGTGCAAGAGAGAATTTTCGTAACTGTTCACAGTACTATAATTTTCTGTACCACAAGTTAACAAGGGAGGTTTCACATGAGACATTTAATGAGCCCGTTGGATCTTTCTAAAGAAGAGCTTGAAGATCTTCTTTCTCTGGCCAGCGACATTGAAAAAAATCCGAAAAAATACGCGCATGTCTGCGATGATAAGCGACTTGCCACCTGTTTTTACGAACCAAGTACACGAACACGTTTAAGTTTTGAAGCAGCCATGATGAATCTTGGCGGCAAGGTTTTAGGTTTCTCTTCAGCCGGTTCCAGTTCCGCTGCAAAAGGCGAAAGTGTTGCCGATACTATCCGTGTTGTTTCCTGTTATGCAGATATCTGTGCTATGCGTCATCCAAAAGAAGGTGCTCCGCTCGTAGCTTCTATGGCTTCTTCCATTCCTGTTATCAACGCTGGTGACGGTGGTCATCAGCATCCTACTCAGACCCTCACTGATCTTCTCACTATCCGTTCCCTCAAGGGAAGACTTGACGACCTTACGATCGGTCTGTGCGGTGATCTGAAGTTCGGACGTACCGTTCATTCTCTGATCGAAGCTCTGGTACTTCGTTACTCCAATGTTAAATTCGTTCTGATCTCACCGGAAGAACTTCGTGTACCAAGCTATATCCGTGAAGATATTCTTGAAAAACACAACGTAGAATTCGAAGAAGTTGAACGTCTGGAAGATGCCCTTCCGAAACTTGATATTCTTTACATGACCCGTGTACAGAAAGAGCGTTTCTTCAACGAAGAAGATTATGTCCGCATGAAAGATTTCTATATCCTCGACAAACAGAAAATGGAACTTGCCCCGAAGGATATGTACATTCTTCATCCGCTTCCGCGTGTAAATGAAATTTCTGTTGAAGTGGATGATGATCCGCGTGCCGCATACTTCAAGCAGGCACAGTATGGTGTCTATGTCCGTATGGCACTGATTCTTAGATTACTGGAGGTGGAAGTATAATGTTAAACGTTGGAGCACTTCACGAAGGTTTCGTACTCGACCATATTAAAGCCGGAAAAGCCATGACGATCTATCATGATCTGAAACTGGACAAGCTTGACTGCACTGTTGCTATCATCAAAAACGCAAAGAGCAATAAAATGGGTGTCA
>CAVBPN010000119.1:0-2863 GCA_963597235.1 bacterium | reverse complement strand
TGAAACTTCCGAAACAGATCACAAACGTTATTAAATGTAAAAATCCACGCTGCATCACTTCCATCGAGCAGGGACTGGATCACGTATTTATTCTTGCTGACCCGGAAAAAGAAGTTTACAGATGTAAATACTGCGAAGAGAAATACAGAGGAAAACGCAATAAATAATCTGATACTTTCCTGTATCAATTACATAACAAAAAAGAAACGCGGCCCACAAAATACTGCGTTTCTTTTTTATTTAAATTATACTCTTTCTTTCCTGTATGCAAGCAGACCGATAAGCCGGGTTATGTCGTTGAGTGATCATCTGTCTAGGCCAGCCGTTGCCAGCTGGCTCGAGCGACCCACCTGAAAGCACGACGGGCAGCCGTATCGCTTTCGTTTCGGTCTTGCTTCGAATGGAGTTTACATGTGCCCGTTCTGTTACCACAACGGCGGTAGTCTCTTACACTGCCTTTCCACCCTTACCTTCATAAAGAAGGCGGTTTATTTCTGTTGCACTGGTCTGGGAGTCACCTCCACCGGACGTTATCCGGCATCCTGCCCTGCGAAGCCCGGACTTTCCTCGTCTGTACCCTTTCGTCTGTACAGCCGCGATCACCTGGTCCGCTTGCACGAATGCTATTCTAACACGAATGCACTTTTAAGTAAAGAACAAATTTTATACATCAAAACAACTTCCACCCACAAACTCTCTCAGAAGAGAATTATGCGGGATATCTTCACTCGGAACAGAAATGAAGTAATCAAAGAATTTCAGAAGTCTCTTCGCTTCCAGATATTCCGGTTCACTCTTATCGATTCCAAAAAGAAGCGGCTCTGCATATACCTTAAGGCACGCAAGCTCATATACGAGCGCGGAATTAAACATTACGTCCGCCTGTTCCTGATACGGGAAAATATTTGCTTCCTCTCCTCTTCGTACCGATGGCCATCTTGCGATGGTATCTTTTGCAGAGGTTCCCCTGGTACGCGCATCACGAACGATGCGGCGAATCAGTCTGCCATCTGTGGTCGGAATCCGGTTATGCTCATCAATATTCAGCTGTGTCAGAGCGCTGATATAGATCTTGAATTTACTTTCTGCCGGAAGCGCATAGCTGAGTTTATCATTTAATCCATGAATTCCTTCGATAACCAGAATATCTTCCGGTCCGAGCTGAAGGAAGTCACCTTTATATTCTCTCAATCCGGTCTTGAAATTAAACACCGGAAGCTCGACACGCTCTCCATTCAGAAGAGTCAGCATATCTTTATTAAACTGTTCCACATCGATGGCTTCGAGACATTCATAATTCTTTTCGCCATACTCGTCAAGAGGCGTATCTTCTCTGTTCTTAAAATAGTTATCCACACCGATCGGATGCGGTTTCATTCCATGTGCTGTCAGCTGGATAGACAGACGATGGGAAAAAGAAGTTTTTCCTGAAGAGGACGGTCCTGCGATCATAATGAATTTCTTATTTCCTTCATTTACGATTCGCTGTGCAATATCAGAAATTTTTGCTTCCTGAAGGGCCTCCTGCACAAGAAGGATATTACTGATGCCTTCTTTTGTGATGCGGTCATTCAGATCACCGACATAGGAAATATCCATCTTCTCCACCCATTCCTGGGATTCTTTCTGTACCTGGAAGATCTTACCCTCCGGACGGAACGGCGGGATCACGGACGGATTTTTTCTCTCCGGAAGTTCCAGTACAAATCCTTCATCATACAGTTTCAAATCAAAATATTTTACATAGCCGGCATTGTCTGCCATATAGCCATAGAAATAGTCATCGTAATATCCGATATTATAGATATTCACCTTTGAGACACGGCGGAAACGGAACAGTTTCTCCTTATCGTACATTCTGTGATGATGAAAAAGGGCCACTGCATCATCTGTATTCACAGATCTCTTACCAATCGGCGTACACGCATTCGCCAGTTCCCTCATCTGTTCTTTTACCTGATCAAGAAACTTCTGATCAAGGACTGCTTTTCCTGCCATGGTAAAATAATAACCGTTTCCAACAGAATAGTGGATCATCACTTTATCTACATTTTCTCTGCCCGCAACATCATAGATCGCACGCAGAAGAACCAGGCATACCGTTCTTTTATATGTTTCAAATCCTATATGATCCTTCGTGGTCACAAACTCCAGAGTACAGTCACCGCGAAGTTTCTTCTGAAGCTCACGAAGTTTCCCGTTTACCATGACCAGTATGATCGGTGCATCTGTCTGATTCTGATACTCATCCACGATTTCTCTGTAAGCTGTGCCGAGCGCATATTCTTCATCTTTTCCGTTAATTCTGACTTTCACCATTTCCTGATTCATAAGACAGCCCTCCTGTCATACTCTCTTATAATATCATATACGGACTCTTTACTTTTGCACATGTTATCTGCAGTGACGGAAAGTTTTCTCTTAAGACTTTCTTCATTGCATTCATAAAAATATATTCTGTACCGTAATGTCCTGCATCCACGATCGTCAGACCGCTGGCAACCGCATCGATTCCCGTATGATGATCGATATCTCCGGTCACATAGACATCTGCGCCCTTTGCAAGAACATCTTTAATCATACTCTTACCGCTGCCGGTACAGATTGCAGCTTTTTGTACCGGTTTATCCGGATCTCCGTAGACTTTTACATCATTCAGTGAAAGGGCTTCTTTTACAAATTCTCCACACTCTTTTAAAGTCATCCTGCGTGGAAGATTTCCGACACGTCCAAAGCCTTCCTCGCCCTGCTCTGTCTTAGCTGTCACAGAGAGAACTTCTCTGTCTGTAAGCTGCAGATAATCCGCACTGAGTTCTGCCATTCCAAGCACATCATAATTTGTATGCATGGCATAATACTGAAT
>CAVBPN010000118.1:0-2464 GCA_963597235.1 bacterium | reverse complement strand
TTGCCTTTTCTTCCAGAACCATCTTTTTGAGATCCTGCAGATGTTCGGCTGATTCCTTTGGATTTCTCTTTTGGCATACCGGACTTGTCAGGTATTTTTCTGGCAGGCAGGAAAGATAGCGTCCCGGACCTGGAAATACCCGGTTTCCATTGGGACTGGTATAAAAAGATAATTCCAGAAATTTCCTTGCACGGGTCATTCCCACATAAAAAAGCCGCTGTTCTTCTTCAGCCGCTTCATTTTTACTGTTAAGCGGGATAAGACCATCATTTATTCCTATAATAAATACATAGTCGAATTCCAGACCTTTGGAAGCATGGAGTGTCATCAGCTTTACGGAACTTTTGGAATCTTCCTCTCTTTCCAGATTCATTCCATTCAAAACAAGCTCATTCAGGAAGTTACGGATATTTTTGTAGTTCTTCATCCTGTCCAGTAACCGCAGGATATACGTTCGATTTTCCGCATAATCTGCTGAGGCAGGATACAGATATCTCTCCAGACAAAGAAAATCCCACAGATTCTCATAATCTTTTCTCTGATCCTGAAAATCCCACATCTTCTGAAAAAGCAGGGATTTAGAGAAAAATGTGCTTCCTGTTCTTACCGACTCAATTTCTGTACGTGCTTTTTTTTCTGTCCATCCTTCGCCGAAATCTTTGTTCATAAGAACGGACACAGCGCTGCTAATATCCTCATGGTTACTCAGAAAACGAAGGATCTGGAGAAACCACACAAGCACCGGAATATCCTGAATCGTTTTCTTCTGTGATACTTCGTAAGGAATTTCATGCTTGGCAAAAACTTTTTCCAGGATTTCAGACTGATCCTGCAATCGATAAAACACTGCAATCTGTTCGTATGGAAGCTGCTCCTCATGGAGTTCCTGAATTTTTTCAGCCAGATATTCTGCCTCCTGAAACGGATTATAATGATTTTTTACTGATATTTTTTCGCCCTCGTCATTCACTCCTTCCAGAGCCTCACCCGTTTCCTGAAACCTTCTGGAAACAGCCAGGATCGTCCCTGAAGAACGGTAATTTACCGGAAGCGAAAGTTCTTTCGCCTGATAAAGCTCCTGAAATCGGTAAAAAATGTTAAACACGCTTCCGCGCCAGCTATAGATCACCTGGTTTGGATCCCCGACGGCAAACAGGTTTACTTCCGGTTTCTTTAACTGCCGTATAAACTCAAACTGCAGTTCATCGCAGTCCTGTACCTCATCAATGATGATCCATTTTATATTTGGAAGGAGTTCTTTATGACATTCCAGAAGTCTGATGGCATTTATCAGAAGGTCTTCATAACTCATCTTATTCTGTTTTCGTTTTTCTTCTGCAAGAAGATCTACAAGCTGTAAAAAATCATCCTGGTAATTGTTTCGTGAAGAGCCACCAGTCCGGTTCTTCTGGGCCAGTCTCTTTCTCAGGCGGTTCTTATATTTGATCTTTAAATTGTGTTCTTTGATAAGATGCGTGGCCAGTTCCAGTTCTTCCGCTGGAAGACATACCTGAAATTCGCTGGTGTAGCCCAGTTCTTGTACCGGAAGAACATCCTGTAAAAGCTTTAATGCAATGCCATGGAAGGTTCCATATAAACAGTTCTGCACTTTTGGACCCATATCAGATATCTTTAAACGTTCACGGATCTCATCGGCAGCCTTGTTTGTAAATGTCAGAACGATCATATCCTCCAGCGGAATTTCCTTCTGTTCGTAAAGATACTTTATTTTTTCAATCAGAACCGTCGTCTTTCCACTTCCAACATTTGCCCGTACCAGACAGGTATTGCTTTCATCCAGGACAGCCGCTTTCTGGTATTTATTCAGTTCCATCGTTGTCATCCTTTTTCAGCGCGTAGTATCTTCGCATCAGTTTTTCTTTTTTATCGTTATCCGCTGCTTTTTCACCGGAAAGAATGGAAAGCCGGAAGTTATCTGGAACAGAAACATAACTGCGAAGTACATTCACAATTGCATTTCTGTTTTCCGGCATATCTGCCCATTCTGCATAGAACGCTTCTTTTACATAAAGAATCAGAGAATCTTCTTTTATCTCTATGGAAGATACCATACGGAAAAATCCTGCAAAGGCTTCATTTTCTTCTGTTATCCTGCTACAAAAGCTGTTCCACTTTTCTTCTAATTCTGCCAGTTTAAACTCTCTTGAAATCTTCTGCACTTCTTGATTTTCTGGGAGACTGATTTCTCCTGCAAATCCAGATTCTTCTGACAGATTCTGAAGTCCCCAAAGAATGACATTCCGGTCCAGTCGGTCATCGCTGATGCATACAGCACATCCGTTTTTGCAGCGACATCCGGAAACCATTCGGACAGCCTGCTCCACTACTTTCGGGATCAGGTCATAAATTTTTTCTGCAAATCCAAGACCGCCTACGTAACAGTCATAAAAATAAAGGTAGACTTCTTCCTCGGTACTTCCTGCAAGTTCCAGTGCATTAGAAG
>CAVBPN010000117.1:0-13553 GCA_963597235.1 bacterium | reverse complement strand
GAGTTATGATCTTGCGGAGTGCAGGAGTCTGGATCTTAAGTGTACCTTCCGGAATTCCATTGACTTCCAGCTGTTTCGGAATCAGATGTTCTTTCGCGATATGCTCCTTCTCATTCTCGGTATATCCGGAAATCTCGATAACTTCCATACGATCAAGAAGCGGTCGCGGAATACCATCCATATCATTCGCAGTCGCAATGAAAAGTACCTCGGAGAGATCCTGCGGAACTTCGACATAATGATCGTTAAAGCGACTGTTCTGCTCCGGATCCAATACTTCAAGAAGTGCCGCGGAAGTATCTCCCTTATAATCACTGCTCGTCTTATCGATCTCATCAAGGAGCATCAACGGGTTACTGACACCTGCCTGCGAAAGGGAAACGGTGATTCGGCCCGGCATTGCTCCCACATAAGTCTTACGATGGCCCCTGATCTCAGCTTCGTCACGGACTCCACCAAGACAGATACGTACATATTTCTTATTCAGAGCCTCTGCCACAGATTTTGCGATAGAGGTCTTACCGGTTCCCGGAGGGCCTACTAAACAGAGGATCGGGCTCTTACCGCCGTTTGTCAGCTTACGTACTGCAAGAAATTCCATGATACGTTCCTTTACATCCTTAAGGCCATAGTGACCCTCTTTCAGAATCTTCCATGCCTCTTTAAGGTCTGTGGAATCCTCGGATTTCTTATTCCACGGAAGACCAAGAAGTGTCTCAATATAAGTACTCAGGACACTGCTTTCGGCAGCACTGTTATTCATGCTCTTAAATCGGTCGATCTCTTTATTGAGTTTATCTTTTACTTCCTGCGGAGCATCCAGTGCTTCTGTCTTCTTACGGTATTCTTCCGCCGTATCAGCTGTACTTTCTTCTCCCAGTTCCTCCCGGATCAGCTTCAGCTGTTCTCTGAGGATATAATCACGCTGATTCTTATCTACACGCGCTTTTAATTTACGCTGCAGGTCATGCCCGATCTGCAGTACTTCGATTTCATTGTTCAGAATAGCTGCCAGAACTTCATACTGGTTCTCCAGACTGACTGCTTCCAGGATCTTCTGTTTGTTCTGGTAAGTCAGCGGTACATTTACCGCAATCTGGGAGATCAGTTCTTCCAGTTCTGTAATATTCATGATCTGTGCAGCCAGATCTTTACTGATCTTGCCACTTTCCATGCAATACCGCTGGAACAGTTCCTGAATACTTCGGAACATGGCTTCTCTGAGCGTTTTTGCATAATGTGCTCCATCCGGCTCAAAAAGTGCCGTCTCTGCTTTCAGAAACGGCTCTTCCTGTTCCAGACCGAGAAGTTCTGCACGTTCAATTCCTTCTACCAGCACTCTGAGTAGATCATGCGGAAGCTTCACAACCTGCTTGATATAAGCAACAGTTCCCACCTGATACAGCTCAGACAGCTCCGGTTTTTCTACTTCCGGATCTTTCTGTGTAACCAGAAAGATCTTCTGATCATGAAGCATTGCTGCCTCAATCGCTTTGATCGAACGTTCTCTGCTCACATCAAAGTGAACGATCATATCCGGAAGGATCGTTGTTCCACGGAGAGCAATCGCCGGAAGAATGCTAATTGGCTGTTTCATGTATCTTCAATCCCTTCTTTAAGCCGTCTCCGGCTTTCCTGTCTTTCTGGAACGGGAATTTCTTCTTGTGGTATTCTGCTGTACAGCAGGCTGTTCACCATGAACCACTTCCGGTTCTCCGGTTCCGTCTACTGCATCTTTTGTGATGATGCATTTGCGTATTGTATCATCAGAAGGAGTACGGTACATCAGATCCATCATGGATTTCTCCATGATAGAACGGAGTCCTCGCGCACCGGTCTTACGCTCCAGGGATTTTCTTGCAACTTCCTTGAGTGCATCTTCCTGGAATTCCAGTTCTACTCCATCCAGTTCAAATAATTTGTGATACTGTTTTGTCAGAGAGTTCTTAGGCTCTTTGAGGATACGGATCAGCGCCTCCTCATCCAGTCCGTCAAGTGTTACCACGATCGGAACACGTCCGATAAACTCCGGAATCAAACCATATTTGATAAAGTCTTCCGGCATAACATCTTTCAGGACTTCTCCGATATTTCTTTCTTCCTGTACAGATACATCTGCACCGAATCCAATAGATTTTGTATCCTGACGGGCTTCGATCGTCTTCTCAATACCATCAAATGCACCACCACAGATAAACAGGATGTTTGTTGTATCAATCTGAATAAATTCCTGATGCGGATGCTTACGTCCACCCTGCGGTGGAACACTTGCAACAGTACCTTCCAGAATCTTCAGAAGAGCCTGCTGTACACCTTCACCGGATACATCACGGGTGATGGATGCATTTTCGGATTTTCTTGTGATCTTGTCAATCTCATCGATATAGATGATTCCATACTGTGCACGTTCAATATCATAATCTGCCGCCTGAATGATTTTGAGAAGGATATTCTCAACATCCTCACCGACATAGCCTGCCTCTGTAAGTGTTGTCGCATCTGCGATCGCAAATGGTACGTTCAGAAGACGGGCAAGTGTCTGTGCCAGGAGTGTCTTACCGGAACCGGTCGGTCCAAGCATCAGAATGTTACTTTTCTGCAGTTCCACATCAAGGTTTTTGGATGCGGTAATTCTTTTGTAATGGTTATAGACTGCCACAGACAGTGCTTTTTTTGCTTCATCCTGTCCGATGACATAGTCATCCAGAATCTTATGGATTTCTTCCGGTTTCAGCAGATTGATATCTGAATCATATACATCTTCTGTCTCGTACTGAGCCAGTTCTTCTTCCATAATTTCTGAGCAGATGCCTATACACTCATCACAGATAAAAACTCCTTCCGGTCCTGCGATCAGCTTTCGGACCTGGTCTTCAGATTTGTGACAAAAAGAGCATCTGACTTTTCCATCTCTCATTTTTTCTGCCATAGATAGTTCTCGTTTCCTTTCCGTTTGATATGGCACAAAAGGAACCCCCTGAAGAGGTTCCTTTTGTCTGCTTTATTTATGCTCGACAACACCATCGATCAGTCCGTATGCTTTTGCTTCTTCAGCAGTCATATAATTGTCGCGGTCTGTGTCTTTTTCCACTACTTCATAAGGCTGTCCTGTGTTCTCTGCCAGAATCTCATTCAGGGTTCGTTTTGTCTGGGCGATGTGATCTGCAACGATCTGAATCTCTGTTGCCTGCCCCTGTGCACCGCCTGACGGCTGATGAATCATGATCGTAGAGTGTGGCAGGGCATATCTCTTACCCTTAGTTCCGCCTGCCAGAAGGAAAGCGCCCATGCTGGCTGCCATTCCGAGGCAGATTGTGGAAACATCACACTTGATGTATTTCATGGTATCATAAATAGCCATACCTGCAGTTACAGATCCACCCGGGCTGTTGATATATAACTGGATATCCTTACTCGGATCCTCTGCTTCCAGAAACAGAAGCTGTGCCACGATAATGCTGGCACTTACATCATTAACTTCTTCTCCAAGAAAGATGATACGGTCTTTCAGAAGACGGGAATAAATATCGTAGCTTCTCTCTCCTCTGCTTGTCTGTTCAATGACATATGGTACTAAACTCATATATTATATGCCTCCATTCGTCGATTCCAGTGGTTCAGGATCTACGTCTGCTCAGGCTTCCTTTGCTTCGTCAGCAACGAGAGTTACGGCTTTCTGTACAGCCATATCTTTCTTCATCTGCTCTAACTCACGGTCACCAAGCAGTTCTTTGATCTTTTCCACTTCCATCTTGTATGCATCAGCCATTTTCTTGAATTCTTCTTCAACTTCTTCATCTGTTGGCTGAATGTTTTCAACTTCTGCGATCTTTTCAAGAACAAGTCTTGTCTGGATTCTCTTCAGAGCCTGCGGTTTCATTTCTTCCTGCATTTTCTCAAGAGTCATTCCTGTAAACTGGAAGTACTGTTCCATAGTAAGTCCCTGGGACTGCATTCTTCTGGAGAAGTCATCCAGCATCTGACGAACCTGTGTATTCAGCATAGCGTCCGGGATTTCCATCTCAGCGTTTTCGATTGCTTTATCTACAGCAGCGTTTTCTTTTGCTGCGCGTGCTTCTTTTTCTTTCTTTTCTGTCAGATTCTTCTTGATGTCTTCTTTGTACTCAGCAAGAGTATCGAATTCAGAAGCGTCCTGTGCAAAATCATCATCCAGTTCCGGAAGTTCTTTTGCTTCTACTTTCTTAACGTCACACTGGAATACAGCTTCTTTTCCAGCCAGTTCTTTTGCCTGGTATTCTTCCGGGAAAGTAACCTTAACCTCTACATGATCTCCTGCTTTAGCGCCAACCAGCTGATCTTCGAATCCCGGGATGA
Source organism: bacterium (assembly GCA_963597235.1). Lineage (GTDB taxonomy): Bacteria > Bacillota > Clostridia > Lachnospirales > Lachnospiraceae > Blautia_A. Next base: position 9,218 of record CAVBPN010000117.1, on the reverse strand, counting down.
AAGATCCGGAACCAAGTGTCAGCGGATAGTCTGTTCCTTTACCGCCTTCGAATGCTTCGCCATCAACGAATCCTTCGAAATCGATTGTTGTGATATCACCATTTTCTGCTCCACGATCTTCTACTGTAACTGTTCTGGAGTTTTTCTCCTGCTCTTTCTTCAGTTCAGCTTCAACGTCTTCGTCTGTTACTTCTGTTTCAGACTTCGGAACTTCTACACCTTTGTATTCACCAAGAGTAACTTCCGGTTTAACAGCTACTTCTGCTGTGAAGATGAAAGCTTTTCCCGGCTCAGCCTGTGTTACATCGATCTCCGGCTGGGATACGATCTCAAGGTCGCATTCCTCAACTGCTTTGCTGTAGTGTTCCGGGATCAGAGAGTTAGCAGCGTCCTCAAGGAAGATTCCTTTTCCGTACATCTGCTCGATCATTTTTCTTGGAGCTTTTCCTTTACGGAATCCTGGAAGAGTGATTCTTCCTTTTGCTTTCTGATATGCAGCCTGCATAGCTTTCTCTAATTCTTCAGCAGAAACCTCGATTGTCAGTTTTGCCATGTTCTTTTCCAGTTTTTCAACCTGTAAACTCATGTTTCCTGTTCCTCCTTAATTTTCAGGTTAGATTTCTTATAATCGTAACTGTTCACTAATGTACAGTTACTTATCTTCTACCTATAATCTTTATCCCTGCGCCTGTTTTCCATAGTTCAGGCCATGTATCCCTGTATCAAGAGATACAATTACAGTCATTATCGTAGTATAGCACAACGTTTTTAAAAACACCAGTATTTTTTACGAAAAAAGCCCTGTTTTCCTTTATTTTCGGCTGTAAACCACGGATTCTGCAATTTCATCTGCCTTTTTTTCGCCCAGAAGCTGTCCGATGAGGGAAAGTGCGAAGTCTACGGCTGTTCCAAGGCCCCTGCTGGTCGTCACATTACCGTCCACGACAACCTTCTCCAGTGAACGCTCAGCACCGGCAAGACCGTCCATACAGGATGGATATGCGGTCGCTTTTCTGCCCTCCAGGAATCCCAGAGAAGCCAGCACGGTCGGTGCCGCACAGATGGCAGCAACCTTACCGCCTTTGTTATAGAAATCCGTAAGCAGATCACACAGCGGCTGATACTCTCCAAGATATTTTGTTCCCGGCATTCCTCCCGGAAGTACCAGCAGATCTGCATCCGCAAAGTCTGTCTCAGAAAATACAAGATCTGTCTGCATGTTGATTCCGTGGGAAGTCGTGATTTCTTTTGTCTCTTTGATTGAAACTGTCTTTATGTCAATCTCTGCACGACGCATCAGGTCTACGACTGTCAGGCCCTCGATATCTTCAAATCCGTCTGCCAGAAAAATATATACTTTTTTGCTCATGGAAAAATCCTCCTTTTTCACATTCTTATTTTGCATTCTTTTCAGATGCCATTCTGCTATTCAGTATAGCATTTTTGCCCTGAAAGCGATATACTAAATCCACAAAATAACAGAGCTTTTTTCTCAAAAATATCATTTCAAAGGAGTATCGTATATGGAAATCGAAAGAAAATATCTGATAGAAAAAGACCAGCTTCCGGAGAACCTCTCTGACTATCCGTTTCACCGGATCGAACAGGGCTATCTCTGCACTTCCCCGGTCGTGCGCATCCGCAGACAGGATAATGAATATTATCTGACTTATAAATCAAAAGGTCTCATGGCCAGAGAAGAATACAATCTTCCGCTGACGCAGGAGGCCTATGAACATCTGAAGCCCAAAGCAGATGGGCTTGTCATCTCCAAAACCCGCTATCTGCTCCCGGAAAAAGACGGGCTCATGATCGAGCTGGATATTTTTCATGATGATTATGAAGGATTGCTGCTAGCAGAAGTAGAATTTGCTTCTGAAGAAGCTGCCAATTCTTATACACCACCTGCATGGTTCGGACGCGATGTGACATTCTCTTCCGAATATCATAACAGCACACTGAGCAAAGGTAAACAGTAACGTTAATTACAGTTACCTGCGTCTGCTTTATCTTCCGGCAGCTCTTTTTCTTTTTTAAACGGTGCATGCGCCATATCATCGTCCTCTGTCATCAGAAATTTTCGGATTGCAAAAAGGATCGCGATGGCAATGACACCGATCAGCGTCTGCGTAGGTGCCATATGTTCTACGACCATCTGTCTGGCAGTCGCAAACATCAGAACTTCTACGACTGTCTGCGCAGAATGGCGGCAGAGCATCTTGACAAACTCCACGCCGACTACCAGTGACAGCGCATTCGCCAGAAACTGTGTAAAAAAGTCAATATCCATATTCATAATGGATGTCTCTGTAATCGCGTAGATCAGGCGGATACCGGCGAGTGCGATCACGATCAGGAGCACGATAGACAGCACGATCTCCGTGTAACGGGCAACATTATAGATTCCCTCGTTGAAGTGTTTCCGGATCCGATGATTTACCTCCTTGTGCATAAATAAAAACCTCCCATAAAAATATCGTTTGAATCTCTTCAAGTCTCTTTTTGAAATTCTTTATCAACTTCTCTTTCAGCTTATCATTCAGCTCTGTTCTCTGTCATGTCCTTTCTTTCATACATAAGAAAAGCCGTTGTATATATTTTAATACAACAGCTTTATCATAAGTATTTAGAAAATTTTTGTTGTCCACCTACTCATATCCCAGACTTCATTTACCACATCCTGATAGAATTCCGGTTCATGACAGATCAGAAGGATGCTGCCTCTGTATTCTTTGAGTGCACTCTTTAATGCATCTTTTGCATCCACATCGAGATGGTTTGTCGGCTCGTCCAGAAGCAGAACATTCGTATCCCGGTTGACCAATTTACACAGACGGACTTTCGCCTGCTCTCCACCACTTAAAACACGTACCTGGCTCTCGATATGCTTTGTCGTAAGACCGCATTTTGCAAGAGCAGAACGGACTTCATACTGTGTATAGGACGGAAATTCCTGCCATAATTCTTCGATACAGGTCGTTTTATTATCACCTTTTACTTCCTGCTCAAAGTATCCAAGCTGGAGATTTTCACCACGCTCGCAGCTTCCTTTCAGGGACGGTATCAGTCCGAGGATACTCTTCAGAAGAGTGGTTTTTCCGATTCCGTTGGTTCCCACCAGTGCGATTTTCTGTCCACGTTCCATGGTAAAGTTTAATGGTTTAGACAGTGGTTCATCATAGCCAATCACCAGATCATGTGTCTCAAAGAGCATCTTGCCCGGAGTTCTTCCGTAGCGGAAGTTGAATTCCGGCTTCGGTTTCTCTGCCGCCAGCTCGATCACATCCATCTTATCCAGTTTCTTCTGGCGGGACATTGCCATATTTCTTGTAGAAACACGAGCCTTATTTCTTGCAACAAAGTCTTTCAGTTCGCTGATTTCCTGCTGCTGGCGACGATAAGCTGCTTCCAGCTGCGCTTTCTTCACTGCATAAACTTCCTGGAAATGATCGTAATCGCCCACATAGCGATTCAATTCCTGATTTTCCATATGGTAGATGATATTGACTACATCGTTCAGGAACGGAATGTCGTGGGATATCAAGATAAACGCATTCTCATAATCGAGAAGATAGCGTTTCAGCCATTCGATATGTTCCTCATCAAGATAGTTTGTCGGCTCGTCCAGAAGAAGGATGTCCGGTTTTTCCAGAAGCAGTTTACCAAGAAGAACTTTCGTTCTCTGACCACCGCTTAAGTCTGTGACATCGCGGTCGAGCCCCAGGTCCAGAAGGCCAAGTGCTCTTGCAACTTCTTCTACTTTGGAATCGATGACATAAAAATCATGTAAGGTCAGTTCATCCTGAATCGTACCGAGTTCTTCCATCAGATCGTTCATTTCCGCTTCATCGGCACTTCCCAAAAGGTCACAGATCTCGTTCATTCGCTGCTCTTTCTGAAGAAGCGGGTCAAAGGCGGCTTTCAAAACTTCCTGTATCGTCATGCCTTTCTCAAGGACGGCATGCTGATCAAGGTATCCTGCATGGACATTTTTTGCCCATTCTACCTTACCTTCATCCGGCATCAGTTTCCCGGTCACAATACTCATAAATGTGGATTTTCCCTCGCCATTTGCACCGACAAGTCCTATATGTTCTCCTTTCAGGAGTCGAAAAGAAACATCTGAGAAGATTGCTCTGTCACCAAAGCCATGGGTCAGATGTTCGACATTTAATATACTCATATTTTATTCTCGCTTTCGTTAAAGTGATATCTATTATAGCCGAAGCCCTATGGCGAATGCAACCCAAAAAACGACTGTACACATTTGGGTATGTACAGTCGCTTTGGATAAACTATTTTATTTTCAGTCTGTCTCGTTGAATACTTTTTTGTCGAGAGCGCCGTTCTGGTGTGCAACGATCGTTGTGCAGACAGCATCACCGGTAATATTAACTGCGGTTCTTGTCATATCCAGGATACGGTCGATACCCATGATGAGACCGATTGCCTCAACCGGAAGACCTACGGAGTTAAATACCATGGTCAGGGTTACAAGACCAACGCTCGGTACACCTGCGGTACCTACGGAAGCAAGGGTTGCTGTTCCGATAACGGTCACGTAATCCATCGGAGTTAAATGGATGCCAAATGCCTGTGCAGCAAAGACTACTGCAACACCCTGCATGATGGAAGTACCATCCATGTTGATGGTCGCACCAAGCGGAATCGTAAACGAAGAAATCTTCTTGGATACACCAACCTTCTTGGCAAGTGTATCAATAGAAAGCGGAATGGTCGCATTGGATGTAGCTGTTGAGAATGCGAATGCCATAACCGGGAAAAATTTCTTGATGAAACGGATCGGATTCAGACCTGTAAAGATCTTGAGCAGGATCTGATATACACCAAAGCACTGGATTGCCAGGGCAAGGAGTACACCGATCATATACTTCGCCAGCGGGATAAATGCACTGAAACCGATGTTTGCAAAGGTACGGCTGATCAGGCAGAAAACGCCGATCGGGGCAAGGCTCATGATCATCATGGTCATTTCCATCATGATATCATTGAACTGGCTGAAGAAGTTTGCTACGGTCTCTGCGCGCTCTCCCATCTTCGCAAGGATCACGCCGACGATCAGGGCAAATACGATAACCTGAAGCATGGTTCCGCTTGCCAGGGAATTAATCGGGTTATCCGGAATGATATTCAGGATCGTATCGGTGAGGGAAGTAGCCTCCATCGTTTCTACAGACGCTGCAGAACTCTGAATTGCGCTCATGTCAAGTCCAACACCAGGATTGATCAGGTTTCCGACACCAAGAGCCACGCACACTGCCAGTGCAGTTGTTGCAAGGTAAAATGCCAGTGTTCTCACACCTACGGTTCCGAGTTTCTTGGTATCTCCGATCGCCATACTGCCGCAGACCAGAGAACAGAATACCAGCGGTACAACCAGCATCTTCATCAGACGGATAAATCCCTGTCCAATGACATAGAGAACGCCTTCAATAATGACGTCTTTCTTAAAGCTGCTGTCCGGAACCAGATAGCAGAGAATGATACCAAGGATCGCACCTGCAATCAGGGCGATAAAGATCTTGGTTGTCAGTCCGATTGCTTTTTTGTTCGGAGCTTTTGTCTTTACGTTTTTTTCTTTCATCTTAGTCCTCCGTTCTTTCATCCATGTATTCTTTCAGAGACGCCTTCCAGTCAGGCATATCATACATTTCGATGATGCGGAGAATAAAGTTGTCCAGAACTGCATACGGCGGTCTGACAGAAGAAAGATCAGACTGCTCGGTCGGAACGGATTTCAGTTCGATCGTCCTACCTGCAAGTCTTAAAATCTCCTGAGCGAATTCATAACGGTTGCAGATGCCACTGCAGGTTACATGATAAGTTCCATATTCATTTGTACCTATCAGATACAAAATCATTCTTGCAAGATCCTTTGCACTGGTCGGAGAACCAAACTGGTCAGATGCAACAGAAAGAGATTTTCCTGTCTCTGCGGCTTCCAGCACACGATTTACAAAATTGTGTCCACTCTGTCCATATACCCAGTTGCTTCGGATAATAAAGTGCTTATGGGTAAATTCTTTTACATAGTTTTCTCCGGCTCTTTTTGATCTTCCATAAACAGTCAGCGGATTCGTATCGTCAAACTCCGTGTACGGTTTCTTACTCTGTCCGTCAAACACGTCATCTGTAGAAAGCTGTACGATCTTGGAACCGCATTTACGGGCAACGATACTTAAGTTTCTTGCACCAAGTGCATTGACACGATACGCGTGTTCCAGATTCTTTTCACACTCATCGGTGTCGGTGATACCGGTACAGTTAATGATGACATCCGGACGGTTGACAGTACCGAAATTGATGACTTCGTCAGTGTCGGTGATGTCCAGCTCTTCAACATCCGTGTTCAGTGCTTCGATCTGCATTGGATCAAGCACATCATTCAGGGCACGGCCGATCTGTCCGCTTGCACCTGCAATCCATACTTTTAACAACTCTTTACCTCCCTAACACACAAAAAAGCGCTGATTCAGAATGAGAATCAACGCTTCTTCAATCTTTGTATCTTTTCATATTTTAGCAAGTTAAAGTGTATCTGTCAAGGAAATACGCATGCCCGGCAGGTTTTTCCAAGGTGTCGTGCATTTTTCATATTGCATTACTTTAACAGTTCATCTGCAACTTTCTCAAGTTCATCACGGATCTTGATATGCTGCGGACAGACTTCTTCGCATTTCCCACATTTCACACACTCGGTTGCAGATTTTCTTCCGTGACCGCCAACCAGCCAGTTTTCCTGATGAAGTGCCTGCGGTTTGCTTCCGTACAATGTCAGATAATTCATTGCTGTGAAAGAACCGGAAATTCCAATCTCCTTCGGACAGACTTTTGCACAATAGTTACAGGTTGTACATGGAATCAACGGAATCTTCTTCAACTCTTCCTGAGCTTTATCCAGAGTTTCTTTCTCTTTGTCAGAAAGTCCGTTGAAATCTTTCATATAAGAAAGGTTGTCCTGCATCTGTTCGATGTTGCTCATTCCAGAAAGAACGGTAATTACACCTTCCAGATTTGCCGCGAAACGTACTGCCCAGGATGCTGCTGATGCGTCCGGCTCTGCGTCTTTGAGAATCTTTTCTACACTTTCCGGTGGGGTCGCAAGCATGCCACCCTTGACTGGTTCCATGATAACGACCGGTTTTCCGTGTTTACGTGCAACTTCATAACATGCTCTTGACTGAATTGCCGGGTTTTCCCAGTCAGCATAGTTGATCTGAAGCTGAACAAATTCCATTTCCGGATGTGCGTTCAGGATTGTTTCCAGTTCTTCCGGTGTGGAATGGAAAGAAAAGCCCACATGTTTGATCAGGCCTTCTGCTTTCTTTTCCTGTACCCAGCTCCACAGATCAAAATCGTCAAAATATTTGGTACGTGCTTCGCCCAGATTGTGAAGCAGATAGAAGTCAAAGTATCCTGCTCCTGTCTGTTTCAGGGATGTTTCAAACTGTGCTGTCGCATCTTCTTTGGTCTTGCAGTTGATCCATGCAGCGTTCTTGGTCGCAAGCTTGAAGCTTTCTCTCGGGTAGCGTTCTACCAGCGCCTGACGGATCGCATCTTCGCTTCCTGCGTAAGCCCATGCCGTGTCAAAATACGTAAATCCGGCATCCATAAAAAGGTCTACCATCTTCTTGGTCTGCTCGATATCGATATTGTCATCGTCAATCTTTGGCAGACGCATCAGTCCAAATCCAAGTTTCTTGATTTCTTCTCCTAAATAAGTCATAGGTATCCTCCTTGTTTTTTATATTTCGTGACCGCTGGTGTTCGCGGCCACGGTGTCCTTTTTATTTTAGCATAACTTTCCATAACAAAAAAGCCTCCCACAGATTTTCTCCGCAAAAGGCTTTTTATATGTCAGGCCTGAGCCTCTTTTTTTATGGATGTGGCTGCTGCCAGTCTGTCGATCACTTTATTACAAAGGATTGTATATGCCGCTCCGAATATGTTGGCACCAATACGAAGCGCTACTGCTGCCGGCATGCCAAACAGTCCTGCTGCGATGGATAATGCTCCGAACGTATTAAACGCAGTCTGCCATGCATATCCTGCGGAATAACCGACGCCGATTCCGCCGATCATGCCGATATACGGATACATAGATTCCGGAAGAACCAGATATAAAATGATGAAGATAGCGCAGCCAACGATATTGAACTGCCATCTTTTTCCTGATCTCGCAATGCAGTCTTCGGTAAACGGAAGGCACACAGACATACAGGCAATTCCAGCCCACATCGCTCTTGGAAGTCTCAGGAGATTCATGAAGAGCATTGCACTGGAAACAATAAGTGTCAGTTTGAGATACCATCTGCCACGCGCGGAATTCAGGTCGAATTCCCGAAAAAGATCCAGGAAGGTTCTTCTGTAGGGACGGTTCTTCTGATTCTTGTAAAAAATCACCATACAGAGGATCATTCCAACCAGAAGTCCTTCGACTCTTTTTATGTATTCTGCTCCGGTCACGTCATAGCCAAGCAGAAGAAGATATCCCAGAACAAATGTAGAGTGATTGTACATGATCACGTTGTGGCATCCCAGAATCATCAGAAGAAGGATTGCAATCACATTTACCACGAAGGCCGGTAACGGTGACAGCATGTTGGCAAGCCTTGGTGCCGTCATCAGAATCCCAAAGATTCCGGCTATGGAAAAAAGTCCATGCGTCGTCCGGATTCCGAAATCCGCCCGACGAAGAACCAGCACCGCCAGAAGGACAGTTACTCCAACTACGCTATTGTTACTGCCGGTGAGCTTGCTGTATAAAGACACCACCGCCACACAGAACGCCATTACAAGGTATACTTTAAAGTTATAGATCAGAATATGTCGTCTTTTTTCTTTCGGATCTGTGGTATTTTTGATCAACTGCTTCGAGCCCACAGAACTCAGCTGCAATTCCTGATAAAAAGTCATAATTCTCGCTCCTTTTTTACAAAGTGTAGAGAACTATACCGCAAATCCGGTGGGAGGTCAAGAGAAGTTTTTAACTCACTCGGCACCTCTTCCCTGGACCAGCTGATTTCGGAGTGTTCTTTGACCTGGACGAAACTTACTTTTCCCTGGATCATCTAATTTCGGGCTGCTTTTTGACCTGCTCGATGTTTGCCCATTCCCAGACCATCCAATTTCAGAGCATTTTTTAACCCGTTCAACACTTGCTCTTGCATACCATACAGAGGACTCTGTACGGCCAT
>CAVBPN010000116.1:0-2895 GCA_963597235.1 bacterium | reverse complement strand
TCTCTGGCATACGTATTCATGACCGTTGTAAACGTCGTTTTAAATCCGGTCAGATGCGTACCGCCCTCTGCATTATAAATATTATTACAGAAACCAAGGACATTCTCACGAAATTCATTCGTATACTGGAAAGCCACTTCCACCTGAATTCCATCTGCCTCACCTTTCAGATATACCGGTTCATGAAGAGCTTCTGTCGCATGGTTCATATCGCGGATATATCCCACGATACCTTCCGGCTCATGGTATTCTTCTCTTACCGGCTCCGTACCACGCAGATCTTCAAAAATGATCGTCAGTTCCGGATTCAGATATGCAGTCTCATGAAGACGGCTCTTGACATCTGTTGCAGAAAAACGCGTTTTCTCAAAAATTTCCGGATCCGGAAGAAAGTTGATACAGGTTCCGGTCGCCTTCGTTCTTCCAAGCTTCGGAAGAAGTCCCTCTTCCAGTTCAATGGTCGGAACCCCCTGCTCATAATGGTCATGATGCACATAGCCGTCACGGCTTACTTTAATATCCAGATAAGTAGAAAGCGCATTGACAACTGAGGAACCAACTCCGTGAAGTCCACCGCTTGTCTTATACGCGGAATTATCAAATTTACCACCCGCATGAAGTGTCGTAAATACCAGACGCTCTGCAGACATTCCTTTTTCATGCATATCTACCGGAATTCCACGCCCGTTATCCGTTACCGTACAGGAGCCGTCTTTCTCCAGCACCACATGAATCTTACTGCAATATCCCGCCAGGTGTTCATCCACTGCATTGTCCACGATCTCATAGATCAGATGATTCAGTCCTTTTCGGGATACACTTCCGATATACATACCCGGTCGTTTACGGACCGCTTCAAGTCCTTCCAGGACAGATATACTCCCTGCATCGTAGGTTTCCTTTTTTGCCATGGCTATTATCCTTTCATACATCGTTCAATCTTCAAACATTTGTTCTATATCATACATGATTTTCCCAGAAAAAGTCAAATGTTATTCTTTCTCCTCATTCAGGGCAAAAAAATAACCAGAACCTAAGTTCCGGTTATTTTTTATCGAATATTTGTAGCAGCCAGTACGGGAATCGAACCCGTGTTTCCGCCGTGAGAGGGCGACGTCTTAACCCCTTGACCAACTGGCCTTGCGTCAACCGACTTGCTTAGTATATATCAGCTTGTCGGAAAATGCAAGCCTTTTTTTCAATTTTTTTTTAAAATTTTTTTAAGGCAGATTTTTCGCTGTTTTTCAGCCAAGATCGATCTTCAGATCTCCAGGTTTAATAAGCCCTTTTGCACGGAAAATCTTTCCGATCACCCATGTGATCAGAAGCGGCAGTACAAAGCAGATCAGAATCATACCGATCCATTCAGATGCCCCTGTCTGATATCCTTCCGGCATCTGCGCCCAGCCTGTTACAACACCGATCGGGCCGACCAGACCGGAAGTTCCCATTCCGGAAGAAATTGCCGGTCCATTATTTCTCATGTGGAATACACAGGTTGCGATCGGGCCGGTAATTGCTGATGTGATCACAGGCGGGAGCCACAGAATCGGTTTCTTCATAAGATTCGGTACCTGCAGCATGGATGTACCAAGTCCCTGTGCTACGAACCCGCCAATTCCGTTATCCGGAAAACTTAAGATTGCAAAGCCAAGCATATGCGCACAGCATCCGGCTGTCGCTGCTCCGCCTGCCAGTGCCAGGCCGTTCCATATCTCCATTGTCACACTGCCGTCAGCAAGACCTGCAAGCACTGCTCCTCCGCTGATGCCGACCGCTGCACAGATTGCGGCTGAACTGATCGGGAGCGTCAGTACGATTCCGACCACTACGGAAATGATCATTCCCATCCAGAACGGACGCAGGTCTGTCGCCCATCCGATAAATGCCCCAAGTGCATCGCAGATATTTTTACACACCGGTGCCAGCAGCATCGCAAGTACCACACCAACGATCACTGTCACGGCCGGTGTCACAATAATATCAATTTTGGTTTCTTTTGAGACCAGCTTACCGATCTCACAGGTAATGACCGCTACAAAAAATACAGCCAGCGGACCGCCGGAACCACCGATCGCATTACAGGCAGCTCCGACCGCACACAGCGAATACATGACCAGAGGCGGCGCCTGCAGTGCATATCCGATCGCAAGTGCCATCGCCGCACCTGTTACACTGGTCGCATATCCGCCGATCTCAAGCAGTTTTTCTGATATAAAGCTGCCCGGGCAGACATTCTGCCCGATCGTGTTGATGATCGTACCGATCAAAAGCGATGCAAAAAGCCCCAGTGCCATGGAACCCATCGCATCAATGCCATATCTTTTGAAGGATATGATCACATTCTTTCTTTTCAGAAAGCTTTCTTTTTCGTTATTCATTTTTCTCTTTCCTCTCAAACCTATTTATTCTTCCGGGTCAGCCACCGGTTCTGCCGGAATAAATACGCGTGAATGTTTTTTCTCTTCGTGTTTCTGTTTCTTCGCGCGTTTCTGTGCCTCTGCACAGAATTCCATCTGAGAATTCACAAGAATCTTTCCTCGCTTATCCTGTTTCTCATATGTGCCGTCCGGCTGCAGGATATGTGCCTTTACATTGTCACGGAATTCCAGGTCAAGCACATGCATGATTTCTTTCTTGATCTGCTCATCTTCAACCGGGAATACAATTTCCACACGGCGGTCCAGATTTCGCGGCATCCAGTCCGCACTTCCCATATAAAGCTCATCGATTCCGTCATTTTTGAAATAGAAAATGCGGCTGTGTTCCAGAAACTCTCCAACGATCGAACGCACATGAATATTCTCACTGATGCCCGGAATGCCGGTTCTCAGACAGCAGATACCTCGAACAAGCAGACTGATCCGCACGCCACAGGAAGATGCATAATAAAGC
>CAVBPN010000115.1:0-18899 GCA_963597235.1 bacterium | reverse complement strand
AGAGCGCCGCCCTGTCACGGCGGAGGTCGTGAGTTCGAGTCTCATCTGGGTCGTTCATACCGAAAGGTATGTACGCTAATTAAATATGTGGGATCTTAGCTCAGCTGGGAGAGCATCTGCCTTACAAGCAGAGGGTCATAGGTTCGAGCCCTATAGGTTCCATACTTGGATGGATTCCCGAGTGGCCAAAGGGGGCAGACTGTAAATCTGTTAGCAACGCTTTCGAAGGTTCGAATCCTTCTCCATCCACTTAGCTTAACAGCTAAGCCGATGTGGCTCAATTGGCAGAGCAGCTGATTTGTAATCAGCAGGTTATCGGTTCGAGTCCGATCATCGGCTTTTAATTTCATAATTATCGCGGGGTGGAGCAGTCTGGAAGCTCGTCGGGCTCATAACCCGAAGGTCACAGGTTCAAATCCTGTTCCCGCTATTATGCCCAGATAGCTCAGTTGGTAGAGCAGAGGACTGAAAATCCTCGTGTCGCTGGTTCGATTCCGGCTCTGGGCATTTACCTTGTAAGAGTAAGAGATGAGGTAATTCAATTTAATATGGGATATTAGCTCAGTTGGTAGAGCACTTGACTTTTAATCAAGTTGTCCGGGGTTCGAATCCCCGATGTCTCATGATTTTAAAGGCACTATCGTTATGATGGTGTCTTTTTTTTGCTGAAAAAAACGCATAAAATGGGGATTTTTCGATTTTGGCATTTTTTATGAATGGGAATATGTTTATATTAGAGGTTCTGTTTTTATTACACTTATGGTTACAGTTGACTTATATGGTTCTATATATATAAAATGCAACATATATTATATCAAATGGGAGAAGACACCCATTTGATATAGCCTCCGGCATGTATGTGCAGCAATGGGAAGTGCGCAGTCCTGGTGCTGGACATGCCGGTGGTAAGTAAGGTAAGCAGTGAACATAATAGGAAAGAATCAATGGAGATATCTGCTTACTGTTTGGCTGTAAGGATAGAAGGAGGATCATTGTGAAGAAAGTGCGAGAGTGTTTTCATATGCTGATAACCGCGGTCATTTGTCTCATGGTAAGTATGGTTCCCGGAAAGAATGCAACAGCTGTAATTGTAGAGGGAAATGTTAATGTAGAAACTTTATCCACCAGGAACGGGAGAATGACTGATAGATTTACACAGAAGTGTATGGATAAAGTGCGTGGACTGTGGATAAGCAGCTATCTGAAGCGTAACCGCTTGTGGAAAAAACTCTTTTTCTGGCTGCAGGGTCCGGGTGACAGAAAAGCTGCTTCCTTATTATATAGAAATAAGAAAACAGCTCTTGGAAGTACTTAAATATTTTGAAGTTATTGTTCACAGGTAATCTGCAGTATTAATTGAACTGAACGTTAATACTGCAGATTTCACTGTCCGTGCCAAGTCGCATTGCCGGGCCCCAGACACCAGCTCCGGAAGTTGTAATATTAGTCATGCTGTCTTTCATTAAAAGACCACATGGATTATCCCACATCAGTCTGATGGTAAAGTTTCCGGGAAATGTCTGACCGTTATGCGTATGTCCGCACAGATCGAGATCAACACCTGCATCAGCGAGTTCCTGCAGTTCTTTTGGCTGATGATCGATCATGATAATTGGTTTGTCCCTGTCCAGTTTTTCGGTAAGCTGGGCGGGGGCTTTTCTTGTTTCATGAATCTTTTCTGTCAGAGAAGCATCTTTACGTCCGATCACATAAAATTTATTGTCAATCAGTACAGATTCATCTTCCAGTATGTGGATATTGGAGTCTTCAAGAAATTTCTTCATGCGTGGATCTTTAATATCAGAAAAATCCTCTCCTTTGTGTTTAAAGGTAAAACCTGCAAGAATTTCTTCATTCAGATCATGATTTCCCCAACAGGCATAAACACCATATGTGGATTTTATTTTGCGAAGTACTTTTTCAATTCGTTTCGGATCACGGATCGCATCATATTCATTGTCAAAGATATCTCCCGCGATACAAACAAGATCCGGTTTTTGTTTATTTATCTTTCGGACAAGTTCTTTGGCATGAAGGATTCCTGAATTATATCCAAAGTGTGTATCTGCAAGAAGAACAACCTTCATTGAGGTACGGTCAGGGACTGTTTTATTTATTGTTACATCATGAGAACTGATTTTAATATATTTGGCATGAAAGATTCCGCGGGCACTTAAAAGAATGATTAGTAATGCACAGAGTGTGCCGGCAACCGTAAATGCCATTTTTGAATGGATCCACGATATGTGGAAAACATATTTTAAGAGAATCCGTCCAAAGTCAGCCACCAGAATGATGACTAAAGTATAAAGAAAAATTCCAAGGAAATAATTTCCGGTTATTTTCAGTATTCTGTGAAGTGCTTTTGGCTTCTTAATGAGAAATCCAGTCAGCAGACTTGTAGAGAGCAGAACATAGATTACTGCAAATACAAGACGAAATCCCAAAGTACGTAGAATACTGTGACATGTACCCATCCATAAATATGCCCACCGCAGGATATACAGGTTTAACAGCAGATAAATGGGGGAAAGATAAATTGCAATCATAAGGTCCCTCCAGTATTGGTTAATATAAATCATTATATATTTTCCTAATTATAGCATGAACTTATCGTTTAAACAGATGAAAAAATCGTGAAAATATGATTATAGGAAATACTGAATACATATAATGGTACAAAGCACATAAAGGCCTGTATGAGTAGTATGAAAAATAGTAGACACAAGTATTTTTCAGGCATTGTAACGGTAGTGTTATTTCCATATTTAATAACGATTCTGATAAATGGTTATGATATGGCAGTTTTGAATCGAAAAGCGGATCCGGAAGCAGTTTTGCCGGTACTTCTGGCTATACAGATTGCTCCAGACTATGAAGTGGAAACTTTAAAAGCACAGGCAGTCATTGCAAGAAGCAATCTGTACAGGAAAATTGAAGAAATTGACAGCATAAATGGGAGTGGAAATAATAACAAAAAGGAAAGGGATGTGAGAAACGAGAATTTTTTTAAGATATGTCAGGAACTGAGAGAGGAACTTTCTGTGTGGTGGAACCTGTGGGAAAAGGCAGATCCTGTTTATGAGGAGGCTGTAAAAGATACTTCGGGGCAAATTTTGACAGTAGATGGAGAACTGAAACTGGTGCCGTATCATGAGATCAGTGCAGGGCAGACAAGAGATGGAGAGACTGCTTTTCATAATGAAGCATACGGATATCTGAGAGCGGTGGACAGCAGTGCAGACAAGAAAGCTTCGGATTATCTGAACAGTACTTACATAGCAAAGCAACAGCTTCCGGAGGAATTGAAAGTTTCAGAGAGAGAGGACAGTGGATACATTATAAGCCTTACAGCGGATGAAAATATTCTGGAAGCAGAGTCGTTTGTGACAGGAATGGGAATTGCTTCTTCTGATTTTTCAATACAGAATATAGGGGATCAGGTACGATTCCTGAGTAAGGGAAAAGGGCATGGACTTGGATTTTCTCAGTACGGAGGAAATGAGCTGGCAAAAGAGGGGAAAAGCTGGCAGGAAATTCTGGATACATATTTTCCTTTAATGGAACTGACGGATGTGGATGAAATATTAAAATTATGATTTAAAGAGAAAAAATATTAGAAATGGTATAATTTGCAGTATTCTGGACACCCTGTAGATATAGTTAAAAAGGTGATGGCAAAAGTGCAGTCACGAAATGATTATGAGCAGAGGTGAAAAGAATATGACAAAAGGCAGAATCGCAAAATATGTAGCAAATACGGCTCTTCTGGCAGTTCTGGCGGCGGCTGGAATTGGAGCATATCAACTGGGGACTTCCGGAAAGGATGAAACGATTCCGGAAAAAGTTCCTTCATATTATGATGAAGGACTGAATACAGAAATCACACCGGATAATGTGGTTGATGCAGGAACAAGTCTTGTGGAGGCGGAACTTGATGATAATACTGTACTGGATAAAGATACCGGAGCGGCTCTGACGGAAAGTGAAGATGCTGCGGCATCTGGTACACAGACAGGAGACACTGTAGCTGCAGAAACAGGAAGTTCTTCAGTAGAGAGTACATTAACTGCGGAGAATTCTCTTTCTGCACAGCAGGATCTTACACAGAATACAACAGTAAATACATCTGCGAGTGTACAGGAAGCACCAAAATTAAGTTTTTCAGAGGATACATTGATGGAGTGGCCGGTAGATGGTAACATTCTTATGGATTATAACATGGATCAGACGGTGTATTTTCCGACATTAGATCAGTATAAACTGAGCCCGGCAATTGCTGTTCAGGCAGTGGAAGGCGCTCCTGTTCTGGCCTCTGTTCCGGGAACTGTTTATTCGATTGAAGACAGCGCACAGACCGGTACGACTGTAACAATGGAGATTGGAAGCGGATATCAGGCTATTTACGGACAGTTGACGGATCTGACTGTTCAGGAAGGCGATACCGTTAAAGAGGGCGAAGTAATCGGGTATGTGGCAGCTCCGACAAAATATTACAGCAAGGAAGGCAGCAATCTCTATTTTGCCATGAAAAAGAACGGAGATCCGATAGATCCGATTGCCTATCTTCCGTAAGCTATTCACAAAAATAAAAATGAAACGTATAATAAAGCAGGTGGGAATAAAAAATCCGCAGTCGGTATTTGCCTACCTGCTGTTTTTATGGGAAAAATACGAATTTGTGACCGACTGCTTTTTAATAGAAGTAAAAGTTGCTGTGAACAGTAATGAATAAGAATGGCGGAAGGGATTTTCAGAGTTTTCAGAGCCTTGAAGCTGTTCTTTACATAAGATATGCAGGGTAAGTAATCAGTGCAGAAGACATGAGGTATTTTATGAATTATACATATATGGTAAAGTGTGCGGACGGAACGCTTTATACGGGGTGGACAAACTGTGTGGAGAAGCGTCTGAAGGCACATAATGAGGGAAAAGCAGGGGCGAAATATACAAGAGCAAAGCGTCCTGTGGAACTTGTGTACTATGAGGGATATGCGACGAAAGAAGAGGCAATGAGCAGGGAATTTGCAATCAAACAGCTGACGAGAAAGGAAAAACTGAAACTCATGGATTTCTGGCTGGAAGAAAGCAGAAAATAAAATGCTTTATAAGAGAGGGAATATTTGAGTAAAAAATACCCTGCCTCAAATTGGCAGGGTAGATACGAAGAAATACATTACGATAAAGTGGCAGGCACTTCCAAGCATAACAAACACATGGAAGATTTCGTGTGAACCGAAGTTCTTATGACGGGCATTAAATAATGGAAGTTTCAAACCATAGATCACACCGCCAATCGTGTAGATAATACCACCGGCGAGAAGCCATCCGAATCCGGCACGCGGAAGGGAATGAAAGATTGGAACAAATGCGAGAACACAGATCCATCCCATTCCGATATAAAGTACGGAGGAAAGCCATTTCGGGCAGGTGATCCAGAGTCCTTTCAGAAGCATGCCGAGAATTGCAATGCTCCACACAAGAGCACAGAGGATATAACCAATCTTATTATGAAGGACAATCAGGCAGATCGGGGTGTAACTTCCGGCAATCATAACAAAAATCATCACATGGTCCATTTTGCGCAGGCGACGGTTTACTTTCTCTGTAGAATCTACAGAATGGTAAACCGTGCTTGCTGTATAGAGAAGAATCATGGTGAGGATAAAAACAGCAAGTGCTGTAATGTGCAGCGGGGCGTTTTCACCGTGGGCTGCTTTAAAAAGTAAAGGTGCTGCGCCGGCAGCTGCAAGAAGTAATGCAATACCATGTGTGATAGCGCTCCAGGGATCTTTTAATTTAAGTTTCATAATAATGCCTCCTGACAAATAACTAAAAACATATAACGTAGTAATGAATACTACATAATAGGTGTATTGAAACTATAAACCTGTTATGCAAAAAAGTAAAGGGGTATTCTGAAATTTTATAAAAATATAATAATTTGGTGCGAGAACGACCAAAACAGTTCAGTGTGTTGAAGTGCAGAGATTTAGATGATATAATTAAACACAATAGCATAAAAACAAATATGCGGAAATGGCCTGGTGGAAGGAGAACATCATGAACAGAAAGAAACTGATTGCATGCCTTACTGGAGCTGCGTTACTGGCAGGAACACTTACAGGATGTGCTGTAGGAGGAACAAAATCATCAGAACCGGTTACACTGACACTTTGGACATACTATAGCGGTGAACAGCTGGATTCATTTAATGCACTGGTAGATACTTTTAATGATACTGTTGGAAAAGAAAAAGGAATCACAGTTGAAAGCTCCACCCAGGGAAGTGTAAATGAACTGGAAACAAACGTTATGGACGCTGCGGAGGAGAAGGTTGGCGCATCTGACATGCCAAATATTTTTTCTGCTTATGCGGATACGGCATATAAACTGGATGAAATGGGAGATGTTGTGGACCTTAGCGACTATCTCACAGATGAAGAAAAAGAAGCTTATATTGATGTTTATTTAAAAGAAGGTGATTTCTCTGGTGATGGCAGCATTAAGATATTCCCGGTTGCAAAATCTACAGAACTTCTTTTCCTGAATAAAACAGACTGGCAGAAATTTGCGGACGCTACAGGTGCCAGTGAGTCAGATCTTGAGACGGTAGAAGGACTGGTAGAAACTGCTGAGAAATATTATAACTGGACAGATGAGCAGACAGAAGAACCGGATGATGGTAAAGCTCTTTTTGGACGTGATGCTATGGCAAACTATATGCTCGTGGGAGCAAGACAGTTAGGCGGTAATCTTTTTGACGTTGAAGATGGAAAGATGAAACTTAATTTTGATAAAGAGATTGTCCGTAAACTCTGGGATAACTATTATGTTCCTTATGTAAAGGGATACTTTGCTGCATCAGGCAGATTCCGCAGTGACGATATCAAGACCGGAAATATTCTTGCATATACAGGTTCTACTTCAAGTGCGACATTCTTTCCGAAACAGGTTATGACCAGTGAAACCGAATCACATGATATTGAACTGGAAGTGCTTCCGGCCCCGCAATTTGCCGACGGAGAAAAATGGGCAGTGCAGCAGGGTGCAGGAATGGTTGTAACAAAAGGCTCAGAAGAGGAGATTAAGGCAAGTGTAGAATTTCTGAAATGGTTTACTGAACCTGAGAATAATACCGGATTTTCTATTGGTTCCGGATATATGCCTGTTACAAAAGAAGCTACCGATATGGTTGAAATCCGTAAGAGTGGAACAGAGATTTCTGAATCTATGGATGCAATTCTTACAGAAGCCGTAGAAACTATAAATAATAATGAATTATATACAACCCCGTCATTTAAAGGCGCACAGGATTCCCGTTCTGTACTGGAGTATGCAATGAGTGATCTTGCGGATTCCGACCGTCAGACAGTAGAAGAACGTATCAGTGAAGGACAGAGTATGGAAGAAGCAACAGAAGAGTTTGTTTCAGATGAGTATTTTGACAGCTGGTATGAAGAAACTCTGGCAAAGCTTCAGGCTTATGAGGATTGATCGAGAGGTTTGAACAGTGCAATGTAACTGATTACGGAAAGTGAGGATTCTCTGTATGAAGCAGCATAAGAAACAGGGAAAATCAATTTTTCAATTTATATTTATAGCGATGCTGACTGTTCTGGCAATAGAGGTGCTCCTTCTGATCGGAACGCTGTATTTTGGAAATGTTGGAACACAGTTGAACAGCAATGCCACAGATATTTTGAAAAAACAGGTAGAGAACCGGCAAAATTATCTCCAGAGTACGCTGGAAGAAGATCAGAATCTGATATCCCTGGTCGGAACGATAAATACAGCAGTTGAAAATCAGACTGTAAAGGAAAATATCAGCGTTGCAGAACTTGTAAATGATGAGGAACAGAGCACAAATCTTCTTGCAAGTATCAGCGACAATCTGATCAGTACGATGCGTCACAGATCAGTAAATGGTATTTTTGTAATTTTAAATACGGATGATCTGGATAATAAAGAACTTGATACTCTTATGCCATGTGTATACATAAGAGATCAGGACCCTACAACTGCCGCATCTGAGAAGAACCATGACCTTTTGCTGGAACGTTCACCGGTAAAACTGGTGAAATCTCTGGGAATTTCTACAGACAGAGGATGGACACCGACCATAAAATATAAAGGCTATGGAAAAAATGGGATTTTGTATCCTGTTTTTCAGGAGGCTTATAATGACAGTGAAAAATTGAACGCATTCGATTATGGACACTGGACACCGGCGTCTTATACACTCGAAGGAGATGATCGTCCGGTCATTGCTTTTTCCATGCCGTTGATCCTTTCGGATGGAACAGTTTATGGCGTTGTTGGCGTGGAGATCATGACCAGTTATCTTCAGGAAATGATTCCTTATGAAGAGCTGCAGAATAACAGCACAGGAACTTATCTGGTAGTTGAAACAGAAGACTCGCTTAAGGATGATGCAATTTCCATAAAAGTAGTAGATTCTTCTTCAAAGACTAATAAATGGCTGAACCTTTCGGATGAAGAAATTGAAATGACTCGTATGGCGAAGAATGTTTATGAAGCAAATGTATGGAGTGAGCACTACATTGCATCGACATATCCACTGAACCTGTATAATAAAAATGCACCGTTTTCTGATGAACAGTGGCTGTTGATCGGGATTGTCCAGGATAAGAACCTCTATGCGTTTACAAATCATGTTATGATGCTTCTTAAACTGACGATTCTGGCGACGTTACTGTTTGGATTGATGAGCAGTTTTGTTGTAAGCCGGCGTCTGGCAAAACCGGTATCAAAGTTGTCAGATGAAGTTTCGGCGGTGCAGCGTAATCAGGAAGTTATTCCAAGCCTGTCGGAAACAGGAATACGTGAGCTGGACCAGTTTTCTACCGCAATCACGGGTTTAAGCAGGGAAGTCCTGAATACATCCACAAAATTCCTGCGCATTATGGAAATGGCCAGTGTGGAGATTGGCGGATATGAACTCAGAATGGATACCGGCAGTGTTTATTATACAAAGAATTTTTTCACGATCCTGGGAATTTCATTAAATGTGGAAGCTTTTCTGGATATCGAGATGTTTAAGAATATTCTGAGTGAATATACGAAAAAACATCTTTATAAAGCGGAATCGGCAAATACGAAATTATATTGTGTACGAATTCCGGAAAAGGGTGTTCGATATGTACGAATGGAAACAAAAAACGAAGACTGGGTTCAGATCGGACTGGTTGAAGATGTAACGATTTCTATGAGAGAACGGCTTCGTATCGAGCATGAGCGAGATTACGATGCTTTGACGGGGCTTTATAACCGCCGTGCATTTAAGCGGGAAAGTGAAGCGATATTCGGCAGAAGAAGCAGGATCGGTCATGCGGCATTTGTTATGATGGATCTGGACAACCTGAAATATACGAATGATACATTTGGACATGACTGGGGTGATGAATATATCCGTCAGGCAGGTTTCTGTCTGGAAGAGGGAACTCCGAAAGGAACATTGTGTGCACATATTTCGGGTGATGAATTTAACCTTCTGTTTTACGGATACGAGAGCCAGAATGCGATTCGTGAGGAAATTACGAAACTGAAAGAGACGATTGCATCCAAGATTATCCGTTTACCGGACGGACAGGAATTTCATCTGAGTATTTCCGGCGGTATTGCCTGGTATCCGGAAGACAGTAACAGTCTCGGTGTAATGAGAAAGCATGCTGATTTTGCCATGTATCAGGTGAAGCGGTCAGAGAAGGGAAGAATCGCAGAATTTAATCAGGAAGAATATGAGGAGGAGTTCCGTGACAGTCAGATTCGTAAGGAATTCCACCGCTTTGTTGAAGAAGAACTGGTTACGTATTATTTCCAGCCTATTATATCTGCAAAAACCGGTAAGATCGAGGCATATGAAGCTCTGATGAGATCAGACCTTCCGATTTTGAAGAGACCGGATGTAGTTATGAAGATTGCAAGAGAAGAAGGCGCGCTGCGTGAAATTGAGCGTATGACGATGTTTAAGGCAGCAGAGACCTTTACAGAGCTGAAAGAAAAGAAGAAGATCAAAGGCGATGCACTTCTGTTTGTAAATTCTATCGCGAGTCAGCATATGACGAAAGAAGATGAGAATGAGTTTAGCAGGCACTTTGCAGATCTGCAGAAGCAGCTTGTTATTGAGATCACGGAAGAGGAATCACTGGATTATGGTGCACTGGAACATAAGAAAAATGCACCGGGATTTTCCGGAACGTTTGCACTGGATGACTATGGAAGTGGATACAGTAATGAAAAGAGTCTTCTGGATCTGGCACCGAAGTATATCAAAGTGGATCTTTCTATTATCCGTGATATTGATACAGATCCGGATAAACAGCAGATTGTTGCAAATATTGTCGCATATGCACATAAACGAGATATGAAGATTGTTGCAGAAGGACTTGAGACACCGGAGGAAATCCGTAAGGTACTGGAACTGAATGTTGATCTTTTACAGGGATTCTATCTGGCAAAGCCGGAACCTGTTCCTGGAAAAATCAATGAGGCGGGGCTTGAAACAATCCGCAAATATTATAGTTAGGGATTTTTAAATCAAATATCATTTTTTTCAGCAAAGTACATAATTCTCCTTTTTTTCCATATAATATCCATACATCACCTGGAAATCTCCAGGCAGGGATAATAAAAAGTTATTGTGAACAGTAACATATAAAATACGGAAAAACAACAGGAGGAACATAAAGCACATGAAAGCGACAGGAATCGTCCGCCGCATCGATGATCTTGGAAGAGTTGTTATTCCAAAAGAAATTCGGCGTACACTGCGGATTAAGGAAGGAACACCACTGGAAATCTTTACTGACAAAGAGGGCGAAGTGATTCTGAAAAAATATTCCCCTATCGGAGAACTGAGTGTTTTTGCTAGGGAATATGCAGAGTCACTGGCGCAGACAACGGGAATGGTTGCCTGTATTACAGATCATGACCAGGTTGTAGCTGCATCCGGACAGGGCAGCAGGGAACTGATGGGAAAGGTGATCAGCAGGGAACTGGACAGGCTGATTGCAGAAAGAGAGATGAAATGTTTTCATGCAGGTGGAAGGAGAAGTCCTTCGCTTGTGGAAAATCAAAAAGAACAGTCTGTTGAACTGATCGTTCAGCCAATTATCTGTGCAGGCGATCCGATTGGGTCTGTATCACTGATGGGAAAAGGAGCCGGAGAGAAATTCGGTAATTCTGAGCAGATGCTGGTAAAAACGGCAGCAGGATTTTTGGGACGGCAGATGGAGCAATAAAAAATAAACCCGGAAGTTTTCTTATAAAAAGAGAGCTTCCGGATTTTTTTAGTTGTAAAAAGCTATCATCAGCATTTTTCGGCGATATCGTAGATCAGGCGCTCAGTATCTTCCCAGCCAAGGCATGGGTCTGTGATGGAACAGCCAGGAGTCATATGATCGCTGATATCCTGACGGCCTTCCAGCAGATAACTTTCGATCATGACACCTTTGACAAGTTTTTTGACATCAGGGTTGTAATTGCGGCTGTGAAGAACCTCACTTACGATACGAATCTGTTCTTTGTACTGTTTTCCGGAGTTGGAATGGTTGACATCCACAATAACTGCCGGATTTGCCAGAGTTTTTTTACCATATAAGTCATAAAGACGCATAAGATCTTCATAATGATAATTAGGGATTGTCTGGCCATATTTATTAACACCGCCACGAAGGATCGTGTGAGCCAGAGGGTTACCGCTTGTTTCTACATCACATCCACGGTAGATGAAATGATGCGGATGCTGTGCTGCGATTACAGAGTTCAGCATAACAGACAGATCGCCGCTGGTCGGGTTTTTCATACCTACTGGGATATCCATGCCGCTGGCGGTCAGACGATGCTGCTGATTTTCTACAGAACGTGCACCGATTGCTTCATAAGAGAGAACATCATCCAGATAGCTGCGGTTTTCAGGATAGAGCATTTCATCAGCAGAAGAAAGACCTGTTTCCTGAAGAACACGAATATGCATTTTTCGGATAGCAATGATTCCGGCAAGAAGGTCAGGGGCTTTATCCGGATCCGGCTGATGAAGCATTCCCTTATATCCGTCACCGGTAGTACGAGGTTTATTGGTATATACACGTGGAATGATCATCAATTTATCAGATACTTTATCTGCAACCTTTTTCAGGCGGTTTACATATTCACATACAGTGTCTTCATTGTCTGCGGAGCAAGGTCCGACCAGAACAACAAATTTATCAGATTCACCGGTGAAGATACGGCGGATTTCTTCGTCACGCTGTTTCTTAACGTTTTTCTGTTCTTCGGTCAACGGATATTCGCTTTTCAGAATCTCCGGAAGTGGAAGTTCATGATTGATTTTAATTGACATGCTAGATTTCCTCCATGGTTCCATTTATTCTGGAACAGTATTTTTGTTACTGTAAATAAATGTTTTTTAATCGAGTAACAGTATAACACATTATCTGAAAAAAATAAAGCAAATTAACGCGTTAAACTACTATAGTATTTGCGCAGAAAGAATGAACAGTAATTTATAGTGCGATATTTTTTGACATGGCGTAATATTCTTCCAGAACCATACCGGTTTTTGTGAGGTAAGTGGAGAGCGAGCGGGTTACATAACGTATGTGCCAGGGCTCGTAAGGGTATTTTGTGATGGATTCTTTATTTTTCGGATAACGCAGGATAAATCCGTAGAGCGGTGCATGGCGGGAAAGCCAGATACCTTCCGGGGTATCAGCAAAGGCTTCGATAAGTTCCATTTCAACGGACGGACAGGAAAGATCTAAGGCAAGGCCGCTCTGATGTTCACTTGTTCCGGGTGCTGCTACGTAATCATCGTGACGATAAAGTTCTTTTTGACGGGCGTAAGACCGATATCCGGAGATACAGTACAGACTGATACCCTCCTGATGGGCGCGGGTGATGAGTTCCAGAGTCGCACAGGCAGCCTTTTTCTCAAGAAGACGACGTGGGTCAGCTGGCGCACATGCAAATGGAAGACCAATATCAACCAGATTATGGGGAACATAATCGGGTGGAAGTGGATGCTCTTTATTGATAAGACGTGTATAATCCGTAATCATAAAAATCCCCCCTCATCTTCCAGTATATGAAAGGTGAGAGGGGAGTATGAATGGAATTCAATAATTACGTACAGGCATCCTGTATAGAAAATGCTCAGTCGAGAGTTTTTTCGCTCATTTCTTCGAGAAGATTTTTCTTGAGATCATAGAGCTTCTGGGAAAGGTCTACGTATACTTTCTGCGGATTTACCAGACGGCGGGATTCATCCCACAGAGTGTTCTGTTCTTTCTGACAATATTCACGAAGATTCATAACTTCCGGAGAAGTGTAGACACGTTTACCTTCACGGATAACAGGAACCAGAAGTTCACGAAGTTCGTAAGTTCCGCCGAGAACCTTGGTTTTTTTCCAGGTATCAGACGGGTCAAAGATGATCATTGTCTCTTCCGGATCGAAGACTTCATCAACGAGACTGATCAGATCGGCTTTGATTTTTCCGGTGGATTTACTGTAGATACGGTAAACAGTCTTATTACCAGGATTCGTAACTTTTTCAGTATTCTCGGAAAGTTTGATCTTAGGGGTGAAGGTTGTGCTGTCAGCATCTTTAACAGCAGCAAGTTTATATACACCGCCGAATGCCGGGTTATCTTTACTGGTGATGAGGTTGGTTCCAACACCCCAGGAATTGATCTTTGCATCCTGAGTCTTAAGGCTGTCAATCAGATATTCGTCCAGATCACTGGAGGCAGAGATCGTAGCATCATCGAAACCGGCAGCAGCCAGCATCTTATAGGCTTCTTTTGAAAGATATGCCAGGTCACCGCTGTCGATACGGATACCGTAATGAGTAAGTTTAATTCCCTCTTCTCGCATTTCTTCGAACACGCGGATCGCATTCGGAACACCGGACTTCAGAACATCGTAGGTATCTACCAGCAGTGTGCAGGAGTTTGGATACATTTTTGCATATGTCTTAAATGCTGTGTATTCATCCGGGAAGCTCATGATCCAGCTGTGTGCGTGGGTACCCAGAACAGGTACATTAAACATCTGACCGGTCAGAACGTTAGAGGTTCCGGCACAACCACCGATTACGGCTGCACGTGCACCGTAGATACCGGCATCCGGTCCCTGGGCACGGCGAAGTCCGAATTCCATGATTCCGTCTCCGCGGGCTGCGTAGCAGACTCTGGCTGCTTTAGTGGCAATCAGGCTCTGGTGGTTAATAATGTTCAGAATTGCGGTTTCTACAAGCTGAGCCTCCATGATAGGGGCAATGACTTTTACGAGAGGTTCTCTCGGAAATACAACAGTTCCTTCCGGAATTGCATAAATATCTCCTGTAAATCTGAAAGATCTTAAATATTCCAGAAAATCATCTTCAAAGATGTTGAGACTTCTGAGGTATTCGATATCTTCGTCTGTAAAATGAAGATTTTCAATATATTCAATCATCTGTTCCAGACCAGCTGTGATAGCAAAGCTGCCGCCGCATGGGTTGACACGATAAAACATATCAAAGATTACGGTCTGATTGGTCGGGTTCTTAAAATAGCCCTGCATCATGGTTAATTCATATAAATCGGTGAGCAGGGTCAGATTAGTTGCTCTCATCTGATTTCTCCTTTTTTGATTTGTTAAGGTGAATTTATATTACTGTAAATAATAAGTAACTATAATAATGCTTATTATACCATTATTCCCGGTGAACGGCATTAAAATTTTACCTAATATAGAAGAATATTTTACACAGACAATAAATCGAGGCGATTTTACGGTAAAGTTAGCGTGCAAAATTGACATAAAACCACAGATAGATTATTATGATATTAAAGTTGTGATGTTGTATTGAATGAAGCAATTCGCAGATATTATGACAGAAAAGAGGTTTGGATATTATGGAAGAAAATATTTTCCTGAAAGGACGCAAACCGATTCAGTTCGAAGAATATTTGAAATATGATGAAAACAGTCGTGGCAATCTGGGAGAGGAACTGTCGGTCATTGTATACAGAATGCTGGAGTATTCTCTCAAGGAAGAACTGATCCGTCGTTATGGCAAGGATGAACAGGTTGAAGTTTTCCGCAATGCAGGAAAAATGGCGGGAGAATATTTTGCCAGAAATATGCTGAACATGGATCAGCCGCTGGATGCTTTTGTCAATGAACTGCAGAAAAAAATGCGTGATATGAAGATCGGTGTCCTTCGGATTGAAGATGTAGATGAAGAGAGTGGCAAGATCGTTCTGACGGTAGCAGAAGATGCGGACTGTTCAGGACTGCCGGTACTTGGAGAAACGGTATGTAATTATGATGAAGGCTTTATTTCAGGCATTCTGTCGACATATTCCGGGAAACCATATACAGCAATTGAAGTGGACTGCTGGGCGACAGGTGATCGCGTATGCCGTTTCCATGCGACTGTGGAAGAGTAATGAGAAACTGACATGCATGTGGCTGGATGGGACAGGGTCATATATTCTGAATGGAATGTTTGAAATTTGTCTGGAAGGTAAGAGAAAGAATCAGAGGTTATCTGCATGGAAGATAGAAACTGTGAATTATTATTTGAATATTTAAGAAGTATATTATATGATGCAAAGGTTCAGCCTCTGGATATCAATGAACTGGATGAACCTTATCGGAAACTGGGTATGGGACTGCAGTTTCTGGATAAGGCAGTCAGAGAGATGAAAGCATACTCTGCAGCTTTGTCCAGGGGAGACCTTTCTGGTGTTATGCCTGCACGTGACAATTTTCTGTGTGAGAATCTGAAGAATATCCATGCGAATCTTAATCATCTGACCTGGCAGGCAAAGCAGGTTGCAAAAGGTGATTATTCTCAGACGGTGTCTTATCTGGGAGAATTTTCTGAGGCCTTTAATACGATGACAGAACAGCTGCAGGAGAGAGAGGAAACTCTGAAGCGTATTGCCGAAGAAGAAAAGAGTCATGCGGAGCGTGCTGAAAGTTATAGTCAGCTTCTGATGGCAGAGGCACATATGGATACGCTGACTAAAATTGGAAATCTTTTTTTCTTTCAGGAGAAAGCAGAGGAACTGCTTAAGACAGGAGAGGCACTTGCATTCTGTTACTGTGACCTGGATCATCTGAAATATGTAAATGACAATTATGGACATGGTGAGGGTGACTGGTATCTTCGGTATTTTGTAAATACAGTAAAGAGCCATATACGTGAAAAGGATATCTTTGCAAGGATTGGCGGCGATGAGTTTTGTATGATTCTGCTGGACTGTACGAAAAAGGATGCGGAAGAGCGTATTCTGGGGATGCAGAATGAGTTTGCACGGGAAACAACGAGGAGTTATATCAAGAGTTTCAGCTGTGGGATCGTAGAGATTGTAAAAGACCATGAAGTAATGAGTCTGGAGCAGGTCATGGAAAAGGCAGACAGTGTCATGTACCAGCAGAAGCGGGCACATAAGAAAGTGTATGAGAAGGAATTGTCTCCGATGTAAAAACAGTGGAAATTTTCAGGAAAATCAGCTCAAAAAAATTTTTAAAAAAATTAAAAAAAGGGGTTGATTTTTTTGAAACCCTGTAATATAATAACATTCGTCGCGAGCGATGAGCAAGCGAAAAACAATAAAGGGCTATCGCCAAACGGTAAGGCAACGGACTCTGACTCCGTCAGTTCAAGGTTCGAATCCTTGTAGCCCTGTTTCCTAAGCACCTCGAATGAGAGGTGCTTTTTTTGTGCCATGGGGAATTATTCCGTAATGTTCCAATGACATAAAAAAGCCCTCCGGGCAGGATTCTTTCTTGTGTTTGCGTATGCAATCCTTTTTTTTGAACGAATTAAAAACAGGAGGATACGCAGATGATCAATGACCCGAGAATAAAAAAAGTACTTTATGGTGGAGACTATAATCCGGAGCAGTGGCCGGAGGAAGTCTGGGAAGAGGATATGCGGCTTTTTAAACTGGCCGGAATTGATGTTGTGACATTGAATGTTTTTTCCTGGGCCTCTTTGCAGCCCTCTGAGGACACCTATGATTTTTCCAGACTGGATAAGATCATGGATCTTGTGGAGAAAAACGGTCTCAAAGTCTGCCTGGCTACGTCCACAGGAGCGCACCCTGCATGGATGGCAAAACGTCATCCGGATATCCTGCGTACAGAATTCAACGGCATGAAGCGAAAATTCGGAAGCCGTCACAATTCCTGTCCAAACAGTCCTACCTTCCGTAAATATTCTGTCCGCCTTGCGAAAAAACTGGCAGAAAGATACGGAAACCGTGACTGCATTGTTGGCTGGCATGTAAACAACGAGTTTGGCGGAGAGTGTTACTGCGAAAACTGCGAGAAGAAATTTCGGCAGTGGCTGAAAAAGAAATACCAGACTCTGGATGAGCTGAACAGAGTCTGGGACACTGCGTTCTGGGGACATACTTTTTACGACTGGGATGAGATTGTGGTACCGAATCTTCTCAGCGAGCATTTTGCAGAGAACAGGACTACGTTCCAGGGAATCTCCCTGGATTACCGCAGATTTAATTCTGAAAGCATGCTGGGCTGTTTTAAAGGCGAGTACGAAGCCATCCGATCTGTTGATCCGGACACAAAGATCACCACAAATCTCATGGGATTTTACAAACCGCTGGATTATCAGATGTGGGCAAAATCCATGGATTTCATTTCCTGGGACAATTACCCTGCAAACGAGGATTCTTATTCCAGGATTGCCATGAACCATGACCTGATGCGGGGAATCAAAGGCGGACAGCCTTTTATCCTTATGGAGCAGACTCCAAGCGTCACAAACTGGCTGCCGTATAATGCGCTGAAACGTCCGGGAGTTATGCGGCTCTGGAGCTATCAGGCTATGGCGCACGGTGCAGATGCGGTGATGTTTTTTCAGATGAGAAGAAGCATTGGAGCCTGTGAAAAATTCCACGGGGCAGTGATCGATCACGTTGGAACAGAAAATACCCGCGTATTCCGTGAACTGTCACAGCTTGGACAGGAACTGAAAGAACTGGGAGATCATACGCTGGGCGGCAGATGCCATGCAAGGACAGCGATCCTTGTTGACTGGGACAACTGGTGGGCAGTGGAGTATTCTGCTGGTCCAAGCTGTGACCTGAAATATCTGGATGAGGTATATCTCTATTACCGTGCCCTGGAAGAACAGAATTACGCGGTGGATATCATTGGCGTTGACGATGATTATGAGAAATATGATGTAGTGATCGCACCGCTTCTTTATATGACTAAGGCGGGAACGGATGAGAAGCTGAGATCTTTTGTGAAAAAGGGAGGTACTTTTGTTACAAGTTATTTCAGCGGTATTGTGGATGAGCATGATCTTGTTATTACAGGTGGCTATCCGGGAAAACTCCGCGACATCTTAGGAATCTGGGTGGAAGAATCGGATGCCCTTCCTTCTGATCACGCCAACTATTTTATATATGAGGGAAAAGAATATCCGGCGAAGCTGCTCTGCGATCTGATACACCTGGAAGGGGCACAGGAGATGGCAAAATATCAGGAAGATTTTTATGCAGGGACGCCGGTTCTTACAGAGAATCGTTTTGGAGCTGGAAGAGCATATTATGTTGGAACGCGTTCCAGCGAGGAGTTCTACCGGAAATTTATCCGTAATTGTATGGAAGAAAAAGGAATCCGGCCAGTACTTGAGACCCCGGAGGGCGTTGAGGTAACTGAGCGGTTTAAAGAGGACAGAAGTATTCTGTTTGTGCTGAATCATAATGACCATCCGGAAAGTATACAGCTTCGTGACAGACGTAAAGATCTTTTGACAGGAAATGTTTATGATGCGTCTGTCTGCATTGAGGTGGCGGCGAAGGGAGTTATGATCCTGGAAAAGTAACCATAATGTTACTGTTCAC
>CAVBPN010000114.1:12289-17907 GCA_963597235.1 bacterium | reverse complement strand
ATCCTCTTCTCTCTTTGCAAATGCACTGCACATCTGCTGATAATCTGTGATCACAGGATTCAGGATTGCCGCCAGAAGTGCTTCTTTATTTTCAAAAGAAAAATAAAATGCACCTGTCGTAACGCCTGCCGCTTTACAGATATCCCGAAGATTTGCTTTCGCATAACCTTTTTCAAGGAATTCTGCTTTTCCCGATTCGATTAATTTTTGTTCTGTTTGTTTTCTGCGCTCATCATTCATAACATCTGTTATGTTAGCACATACTAACCCCCTTGTCAATATTACAACGGCTGTCTGACTTACTTTGAGCTTTTACATATTCTGTAAATTCATCTTCCGGCATAGGTCTTGCATAATAAAATCCCTGTACCACATCACACTTCAGATCTTTTATCTATTTTGAGTACGCTGAACAGAAACTGGTTCAGGCATATCAGTGAAGACTATCCGGCTCCGAAATCATCGATATGCAAAACAAAACCGGCATCTGTCAGCTGACCTGTTGTTCGTTTAATCCGGTCATTATAAATGGCAGCTGATTCTGTAAGTTCTATCGGGACACAGGAGAAAGAATCATCTGGTTATAAATCCGTTTATGTGCCATCTCTTCTGTATAATAGGCCAGATCACAGTCATAATTATCTATAATTGACTCTTCTGCCATAGCTGCATAATCACAGATTGTCGAAACAGGAAGGTTCTTATCTATATTTTCATAGACTCCATATTTGATTTTCAAACCTTTTACAGGTAAATCTTCTGCTACCTGACTGATGACATCTTCCAGTTTTTCCGAATTTGCCTTGTCATCCCAAAACAGACATAATTTACCGTACAACAGTCCTGCCTGGGCAAAACTTTGAATGCGAATCGCAAACTCAATCCACTTATCATTCATCTGGATTTCCATAGGATCCACCTCTCAACTTCCTTAATCCGGCAAGTATGTTTTTTTGTTTTCGTGTTATAATTAATTCCAACAAGCAGTATTTTACCTTTATATTTGAATTTATCGGCAAATTTCCAATACTGCTGGTCTTCTTGCTGCTGAATTGCTTTTTCTGCGCTTTTATTCCATTTTAGTTCTATTACAAGTGCCGGTTTTGAAGATTGTATTGTTGGAAGAAACAACATATCAATGTAGCCCTTTCCACTTGCCAGTTCTTCAAAGCGACTATAATCATCCACACTGCTCAAATATGCCATTACAATAACACTTCGTAATGCCTGTTCATTATTATAAAATTTAGGTGATGTATTAGCGGCATGCACTTCTTCTATAAGTTCAGCTACCATTGTTTCATCTCTGCTAATTGTTGCCTGTAACAGTTTATCTGACAATTCTACTGCCTTAACCAATTCTTTTCGACTGCCGTTTTTTATCGACCGAATAAATTCCTCTCGTATCTCCTCATTTGGAATAAATACTTCCCGTGTTTTTCTGTCATATGCCAGGTAACCCAGATGTACAAATAACGTCAGCACATCATCTTTGCTTTTAAGAGATGTCATATCATTTTGAAACGATCCAACATCAACCTTACACCGCATACCTCCGATCATATCAATGACAGAATCTTTCAACCCATCAAAATTTAGCTCCATGTATGTCATCAATGATTCATATGTCTCTGTCTGTGTCCAGTAATTTGCAAAATTTTTATTTTGAATTGCCTCTATGATTGAATTTGGACTGTAAATATGACCTGCCTGTTCGAATATATATCCATCATACCACTTCTGAGCCTGTTCAAAATCAAGCTGATACACCTCTGAAAGCTTTTTCACTTCCTGCTGTGTAAATCCTACAAATGATGCCAGTGGTCCTGGTTCAAGCATGGTATATTCTCGAAAATCTGTCAGTGCAGACTGTGTACCATATTTTTTTATCGGCAAAATTCCTGTCATATAAGCTCCTGTAATAATCTGTGGTGTCACATTATTCTTAAACAAACTCCGTAACAGCTGAATATATTCTTTTTGGATATCTGTATCCTGTTTCACTTCCCGAAACAAAGCGTCCCACTCATCAATAATTATAAAAAATTTCCGTTTTGTAGCTGTGTGTACCTGCATTAATGCCTTTAATAATGTTTCTGTTCCATTTTGAATTACTCCAGGAAATTCATGCTTTAATTCTTCAATTACATCTTTTTGAATTTCTTTTACTACCTGATCCGGTGTATCTGCTATTGAAAGAAAAAGTGTAATATCCAAAAAAATAACATCAAATTGATTTTGATTTTCGCATTTTGTCTCTTTTGTAATTTTAAGACCCTGAAAAATATCTTTTGAATCAGCACCTCTTGAATAATATGCAGCAAGCATTTTTGCTGCATATGATTTTCCAAATCTTCTTGGTCTGCTTGAGCAAACCAGCATACGATCTGTCTGGATCACTGTATTCATATACTCAATCAGTCCAGTCTTATCGACATAAATTCCACTTCTTACAATTGCCGCAAAACTCTCTTCCGATGGATTCACATAATATCCCATAATGCTATACACCTCTCTATTAACTGATCATGCCTACACTTATTATTGTCATTATAGCGATTTTATCAAGTCCTGTCCACTTTACACGTCCCTAGCGCACTTCCCCAGCATCCATAATCTGGATTCCTTCGTCCATCAGCCTTTTTGCAAAGACACCCTGACCGGGAATCCTTGTGCCGGAAAATGTACCATCGTAAATTTCTTTTACATCACAGCTTGGGCTGCGGGATTGCAGGATAGCAAGTTCCACCTGATTTTCTTTTGCAACAGCCAGTGCTTTTTCTGCACCAGTTCGAAACTCTCTGTCCACGTTAAGGCCCTCACGATTCGTCACAACACCATTTACGATTTCTGCCGGGCAACGTGGCGTGGACAAGCCACCCAATACCTCTGGACAGACCGGGAACACCTGCTTTCCTTTCACCCAATCACAGACTTTTTTATTATAATTATTTCCACCATTATACTTACAGTTTTCGCCCAACAGACAGGCGCTGACCAGAATTTTCACTTTTGCTCCCTCCATTTTTTCAGTTCATAAGTAATCAGCCATTATCATTCCTTTCGCCATACATAATTCCCGCTTTCGTATTAACTAATAGCTTCTGTAAATGTTTCTGAAATAATTCTGGCTGTTTTTTCTTTATCTGAATCGTGTCACTTCTTACTCGTTGATACAATGGTGGGAACTTTTGAAAATTATCCCAGATTTCCACATCAGCCTGCAGCGCCTCCGGAATAACACAATCGATCACGAAACCTTTTTCAGACATATCTGATAAGGCTGCACGGCCAGCATCTGTCATTCTGCCCAGTCGCTCCATTCTACGGCAACGTTCTTTATTTAGTTCAGACCATATGTCGATCCAGCCAAAACACATTGCCTCCTCGACAGCATCTATGTACCAGAACGTTCCATTATCCACCGGTCGCCCGCGCTTTACCACTACCCAGCATTCATTTTCTTTATTGTAATTTGCTGATATCCATTTCCGCAATTCATCACGATTTTGGGCTGATAATAAATTTTTGAATTCCATTTCTCAATCCTCACAAACAGCCACAGGGAGACTCTAAAAAAGTCACTTTACACGTCTCATGGCATTACTATACTTTATTTAATAACTGAATCGCTTCATTAAAACTTTTCTTGCTTTCCGGAAATACAGGTACGCAGGAATATCCATGCATCATTTCCGGCTGAATGTGTATATGCAATCTGTTCCCCTCTCCGGCTCTGGCATATGCAGCCTTATATGCTCTGGCATTTCCCACACAAATTTCTTCCGCGAAATACAGATATGTTTCAGGTGCATCATGAAAATCCATATAAACCGGACAATAGGTATCCTTTGGTGTTTTCTGCCCATGAGACGCTATCAACCCCAGTCCACGGAATGCATTTACTGTAAAAAAAAGGATCTCTGAAAGCATATTTTTCCATTTCCTGCCAGTCCTCTGGTGTATCCGGTACTCCCGCAGGTGAATTTCCAATAAATAATTTCGGCATACCAACATTTAAGTTCTTTCTGTTGATCTGATTTATCATTCCAGGCCATTCCTCTTTCCAACATCAAATCCACTTCCATACCCTGTATCATATCCAGCTTCATATTCTGCCTTTCGAAGCTTTTTTTCCTCTTCTTCTTTGTTATACTCAAAAATGCTCATCGCAATAACCTCATTTCTGTTCGCCCGGAGAAAATCTTCCAGAATTCCTTCTTGAATACATTCGTTCACTGCTCTCTCTACCGCTGCATCCAGACTCATTTCTCTTGTGTATTTACGTACTTTTGCTACATACTGTGCATATTCTCTCAAGATCTGACACTGTTCCATCAGTTCTTCATTATGTCCCTCGTTGATATTCAGTGTAATCACTTTCAGTTCCAGTCTTGGCTCTCCAGTCAGGTTTTCATACGTTTCTGATAATGAGCTCTCCCAGTATTCTTCCTGCTTCTCTGTGCCATTATAAAACACAATAAAAAAAGGTGCCGGAATCTTCTGAAGTGATGACGAATACAAAGATTTACAATCTACCAATTTTTGATATTCCGCTGATATGTAAAACAAGTCTCTTAACGGAATATTCGGTTTGTACGTGGACTGATGTTCGTACAAAAACAGCAGATTCGCTCTGTCTGAGAACAACATGCGAAATACCGTATCCTTATATTTTCTGTTTGCTGTCGGTATCCTATCCATTCGATTTTTCTTTTGTGTAACTTTACGATTCCTTTTGTTTTTTGCCATAGGCAACACCTCCTGTTGTTGCAGGAGTCAAAAACGTAAAGTTCAATTAATATTACACCCCACCCCCCTGCTTTTCTTTTTAACTGAATTTAAAAGCATGAATTTCTGAAGTGAATTTAGAAAAACAGATGGCATAAATGCCTTAGACTTATAGAAAATATGCTTTGCAATTATAGTACTATTTGTTCTTGTGTTATTCAAGAGAATTTATAAAAAATTAATGAATGAATACAACAAAAGATACTGTCTCAATCATTTATTATATTCCATCATCACATGTGGAATGCCGTCTTCGAGGAATTGTTCTGAGGTCTGTACAAAGCCTAGCTTTTCATACAAAGATTTAACGTACGTCTGGGCTTCGATCTTGATGGTATGGGTGTGGAATTTCTCCTGTATGATCTGGATAGCTGCAGAGACGATCCGGGTTCCAAGACCGCAGTGTCTTTTGGCGGCACTGACGCGGCCGATGGAGGCTTCCGGAAAAATTGCTCCCGGCGGCAGGGCGCGGGCGTATGCCTGGATTCCGGTTTCGTCCTGTAACCACAGGTGAATTGCAACTTTGTCGGCATCGTTGATTTCCTGATATGGGCAGTTCTGCTCCACAACGAAGACAGCGATTCGAAGTTTGTAGATTTCATATAATTCTGCGGTACTTAATTCATCGAATGTTTTTGCGATCAGTTTCATCGTTTGTTCTCCCAATTTTTTCTCTATACTACGTTTTTTACATAGTATAACACAAATTCTCTTATTACTGTTCGCTCCGTTCACTATAACAATCATTTTTCTTCTACGAATCACTTGACGAAAGTGCTCTGCTTCTTTATGATATAGTTGATTTTAGCTAACATAAGGAGACACTA
>CAVBPN010000114.1:10898-12279 GCA_963597235.1 bacterium | reverse complement strand
TCATCATCCTTTCCGCGCTGATTGGATTATTGCTCGGCTATGTTACCTCCCTTGGCAGTTTTTCTGTTCATCTGATCGAGCCGGCGCTGATGGTGCTTTTGTATTTTGTTTTTCTTTCCGTAGATGGACGGAAGTTAAAACAATCTTTCACAAATGTAAAATTCACACTCACGGCAGTCACCGTAAACTTCATCTGGACACCAGTCTTTGCCTACGTTCTCGGCATGATCTTTTTCAGGACTTCCCTTGATCTGAGAATGGGGCTGCTCATGCTTCTGGTGACACCCTGCACGGACTGGTATCTGGTATTTACTGCTCTTGCAGACGGAAACGTGGAACTTGGTGCTTCCATTCTTCCTCTGAATCTGCTGCTTCAGATCGTATTGCTTCCGGTCTACATATTTATTTTCTTTAAGGACAGTGTATCTGTCAGCGCAAAAAATATTATTTTCAGCATTTTATTTGTACTTCTGATGCCGTTTATACTGTCGTACCTTACAAAATGCGTCGCAAAAATATCTGACTCACTGGGCAGTAAAGTAGAATGGCTCAAAGAACAGGGCGACAATGCACAGTTATTTTTTCTGTGTCTGGCAGTTATTTTTATGTTTGCATCCGAAAGCAAAGAAGTATTTGACCATCCGGTGCTTCTGTTGAGAATGCTTGCACCGATGATTCTTTTCTTTGTAGTAAATTTCCTTCTGGTTCGGGCCATCGGTGCCAGAGAGCATCTGCCTGCGGAGGATATGACTGCTTTGAATTTTACAACACTGGCCAGAAATTCACCACTTTCACTGGCGATCGCTGTTGCTGCATTCCCGGACCGCCCGCTGATCTCGCTCGCACTGGTGATCGGTCCACTGATAGAACTGCCGGCACTTGGAATCATCGCTGGGATCATAAAAAGGATAAAGAGGCAGTAGTCTCTCTATCCTTTTGTTTTTCCCTCCAGCTCCCGCCGGATCCAGGTCATGATCACGTCCACGAGGTAGTCCTGCTGCACCTGACTCAGCTGTTTGCCCGGCTGGATCTTGTGCCATTTCTTGTTGATATACTCAATATCCGCCTGTTTCAGATGAAATCTGCTCCGAAATGTTGGTTTTCCCAGATTCTCAAAAAGTTGTTTATACCATTCGTCTTTTATCATAATTTTTACCTAAAAAGGACATGGCAGCTCCCACCATGTCCCATCGTTTTAGATCGCAAGAAGATTTTTAATTGCTTCCATATATACAAGCACTGCCTCTTCCATTCCTGATACAAGAATGAATTCATCTGCCCCATGGATGCGATAATCGATTCCCGGCATTTCCGGTCCGAAAGCAATGATATTTTTAAGAGATTTCGCATAAGTTCCACCACCGATTACCATCGGTTTATT
>CAVBPN010000114.1:4292-10888 GCA_963597235.1 bacterium | reverse complement strand
GTTTATTCTCTGTATCACCGGTTACATCTACGTATGCTTTGTACAGAGCATTTACAAGCGGGGATTCTCTCGGGAAAAACAGTGCATCACCGATCATATGAACCTCAATACGTCCATTTTCATCTTCCAGTCTGTCCGCACACATCTTACGAACGTCGTCTGCTTTGAGAGTCACCGGTACACGAATATCAATCGTACTGGAAATCACTCCATCTTCTGTCTTGACGATTCCGTTGCACAGCGTCAGCTCGCCAAATTCATCCGCAAATTTAAGGCCAAGTCCTGAACCATCACATGCTGTACCGATATGCTCATTATAGAATTTTACATAATCATCTTCGAAGCCGGCTTTTTCAAGGCATTCAAATGTCACACCTGCCGCATTAACACCAAGAGTCGGTGTGCTGGCATGTGCCGGAACTCCCTTTGCATAAATGCTGATCTCGCCGTTCTCTTCAGTTACTTTGTATTCCTGAAGTTTTGTTTCTGCAAGAACTGCTTCCAGTTTTTCTTTCAGTCCAGCTTCTGCCGGAACAACCGTATTACAGGTATCACACACAGCATTGGAAACAAATCCACCGTTCATGGAGATGATCTTTGTATTCTTAGAATACGCAGTCATCATCACCATGCCCTTCTCGCCGTGAATGCACGGGAAATTTGCATCTGGTGTGAATCCGCAGGATACTTCTTCTTCCACTTCATTGTAATGTTCCATACATTTTGAACCGGTCTCTTCGTTACATCCCATGATCAGACGAACTCTTTTATTCAGTTTCACTCCGGAATCACGAAGAAGTTTCATTGCATAAAGAGCTTCCAGAACCGGTCCCTTGTCATCTGTGGTTCCACGTCCATAAACATGGTCACCTTCTCTGGTAAGTTTAAACGGATCATACGTCCAGTCACCACCAACCGGTACGATATCAAGATGTCCGGCGATACCAACGATTTCCTCACCTTCACCCATCTCTGCATAACCACAGTAATTGTCCAGATTTACGGTCTTAAATCCAAGTTCGTCCGCAATCTTAAGCGCTTCTTCAAGTACTTTCGCAGGTCCTTCACCAAAAGGCTTTCCCTCTGCCGGAGTTCCAAGCTGTGAATCAATCGCAACCAGTCTTCCGAGATTTGTCAGCATCTCGTCTGTTAATCCATGAATTTCTTCTTTGATGCTCATTATCATTTCCTCCAAATCACATTTTCCTGCTAAAATCCATCTGTTCTGGCAGTCTTCCTTTAATATACACTTTTTTGCGCTACATCACAAGTGCCTGTAATTTTTCAAACACCATATCCGTATACATCTGCTTGATCTCATGCCTGGTCATTCCGGAAACTTCTGCGTGTACTTCAAACGTATTTATTTTATCTTTCACACGAATGCAAAAGTATACCACTCCCTGTACACTGTCTGCATTGTTGGGATCAATATTTCCTGTCGTTCCTGTTATTCCAATGGCAATGTCCGTACGCATCTTTTCCTGTACTGTTTTCGCCATCGTTTCCGCACATTCCTTTGAATATACACCGTATTTCCGAATAATTTCTCCATCTACTCCTATAAAGATCTTAGTCTCATTCAGATAGGTCACATAGCCTCCCGGAAAGATTGCGGATGCCCCTTCTGTATCAGTGATCGTGGATGCGATCATGCCGGATGTGCAGCTCTCCATCGCGGAAATCGTCGTATGTGTATCGATCAGTTTCTTAATGATTCTGTCTTTTTTTGTCTGTTCCATATTCTCTGTCTCCTAATCGAATTGCTACCTCTATCCTATCAGCTATCCCTCATCCAAGCAATTGTTTTTCCACATTTTCAAATCCTATCCTCTCGATCGTCTCGGCAAAACGTTCTCCCTTAGTTCCGTTATCCCTAAAAAAAAGGATTGCTTTTTCGATAACATCAAGCGCCTCTTCTCTGGACGTAAAAATCTTACTGAGCGATCTTCCTTTTGATACTTTTTTGCCCCAGCGTCCACCGATGTAGATCTTGTATCCGTAAGTGCCGTCCTCGATCGTGTGGAACGGACATTTCCCCACGCAGCGTCCGCAATGTCTGCATGCATCTCTGTCAATCTGGATTTTACCGTCCACAATCCTTGCGACTTTATTTGGACATGCAGCTTCAATCGCACATTTCTTACAGCCTTTGCAGACATCGATGTTGACTTCCGGGATCCTCTGTCCGATAATCCCCACATCATTCAGATTTGGTTTCACACAGTTGTTCGGGCAGCCGCCTACTGCAATCTTGAATTTGTGCGGCAGTGCAACATCTCTGTATCCTTCGTAAAAACGTCTGTAGATTTCTTCTGAGATCGCATAGGAATCTAGAAGTCCATACTGGCAGGTCGTTCCCTTGCAAGATACCACCGGACGTACTTTTGCTCCGGTTCCTCCTGTCACCAGTCCTTCTTTTGCGATGAACTGCTGTAATTCCTCGATTTTGTCATAAGAGATTCCCGGAATTTCTACAGAAAGTCTCGTTGTATACAGAAGTTCTCCGTTGCCGAATTTTTCTGCCGCCTCTGCCATGCAGCGATGCTGTGCTGCAGTTACTTTCCCATTTATCGTGAGAACCCGTGCGGAAAACAAATCGGTTCCTCTGTTGTTCAGAAAACCCATTCCCTTAACTCTTTTTTCATCTTCTTTGCTGACTGTTAATGCTGACATCTCTATACCTCATTCCATATTTTTTATCCGTGATTCATAATATACCACTTGAGTATGTATTTGAAAAATGATATTATTTTATAGAAATGATAGGTATTTTCTATATAAGGAGTATGTACATGACAATACGACATCTGACCATTTTCGTTGCAGTAGCTGACCAGGGTTCCATGAGCGCCGCTGCTGCTTCTCTGTACTTATCGCAGCCCACCGTAAGTCAGGCAATCCGTGAGCTGGAAAAACATTATAACGGACTTCTCTTTGAACGTCTGGGTAAAAAACTATATCTCACCGAGCGCGGCAGACTTCTGCTACCTCAGGCCCACAGTCTGATCCATCAGTTTCAGCAGCTTGAAGAACTGATGCTGAATCAGGGCCAGTCCCAGACCCTGAAGCTTGGTTCTACGATCACCGTCGGAACCTGTCTCACTCCTTTTCTGATCCCGAAGCTTCATAAAAACTGTCCGGAAGTCCGGGTGCATTCTTATGTGAGTAATACCAGAGAAATTGAACAGAAACTCCTGCGTTCTGAGCTGGATGCCGGAATTGTAGAGGGAGAAATTCTTTCCTCCGATCTCACGGTTCTTCCGATCATTGATGACTGTCTGGTACTTGCTGTCGGCAAAGACCATCCTTTTTACCGGCAGAACATTATACAGATACAGGACCTTAACGGTGAGTCCTTTGCCATGCGTGAACGTGGAAGCGGAACCCGGCAGCTTTTCGAGGACTATACTGCAAAACACCAGCTTTCTGTCCAGACAGTCTGGGAGGCAAACAGCCCGCGTACTCTTCTCAACGCAGTACTTTATGACCAGGTGCTCTCTGTCATGTCTCTCCGCCTTATGACACATGAGATCCGGCACAACACGATCCGCGTTTTTTATAACCAAAATGGCGAATGGAACCGTAAATTTAAGCTTGTCTATCACAAAAACAAGTTTCTGACTCCTGCGATCCATGAGCTGGAAAAACTGCTCCATACGTACAAAAACATCAAACTCCCATCGAATATGGGAATATTGGAATAAAATCTTACTCATTTATAAAGGAACTTTTTCTTATGGAAAAATATATTCATATTACAGTCTCAGCTGATTCAGATGCTGCTACCGTCGGACAGGTTCTCCGTTCGCAGGGCTGCCTCACCAAAAAACAGATCAGCCGTGCCAAATTTTTCCCGGACGGTATTCAGAAGTCTTGCCGTTGTGGACGGATATCTTCCGCAAGATGCGGATAGCTCCTGGCATACGATTTCTTTTCCTATAAAAAAAGTATCTGACCATCCACTGCAAATGCAGGCCATCCCTGATTTTTGTAATAGCTGTAATTCAGATGCTTCTTTGCTGTTACCTGCAACTACACATTACCATACACTTTACAGTACAGAAAACTGGTCGTTGGTATCCCTCCGCCTGGATAGCGGGCGCACGCATCAGATCCGTGTCCATATGAAAGCCCTCGGACATACGCTTCTGGGCGACAATTTATATTATGAAAAAGGACCGGCCGCAACCTCTGTACAGCCAGTCTTTACCCGCACTGCCCTTCATGCCTGGAAGGTAAACTTCCTGCAGCCGTTTGAGAGGAATGAGGTTCGACTGACCGGAGGATTACCTGAGGATTTCAGACAGATTGCGGTTTATTTATCAAGATAAGTCTTTTTATACTCTTCTCGGATTTCCTGTGGCACAAGGCTTCCCCCTGTTGCCCATGCGATGTGTTTCCTGAAGATTCCGCATAAGTGTTTTGTGAATCTCTTCATTGGAAGAAATCTGCATTTCTTTTTCCATGAGACTTTTGCGAAACTGTTCAAACTCGCAGTAATTCCTGATCGCTTTGAGGATTCTTTTCATCAGTGCCTTGATTCCTATT
The DNA here is from genome assembly GCA_963597235.1 of bacterium. GTDB lineage: Bacteria > Bacillota > Clostridia > Lachnospirales > Lachnospiraceae > Blautia_A. The sequence continues at coordinate 6,337 of CAVBPN010000114.1, read as the reverse complement.
ACAACGCTCTCCGGAACATCGTAAACTTCTTTTATCCTGCCGGTTTCGCTGCTGTCATGTCTGATATAGCCGCATTCTATATACCCTAAGAACTGCTCTTTAAAGTAGATCGGATAATGAAAAACTTCCATTCCATATGGACATTTGAAAATTCTTTCTTCTTTGCGTTCTTCTGGTTTCAGAAAAAGCATACATGCCGATTTTCCCGGTAATTTTGATGAATGACAGCACTGCTCACAGTACTCTGTCATATATCGGCTCTGCAAGATCGGATTTCCAAGAGAATCAAAGATCACGTATTCATAATGAAGAGTTTCCAGAAACTGTGTACGGATTGCCTCCACTGCAATGTAGATAAGATCCGGTGATATATCCTCGTCCTGTGCCTCTGGAAAAAGCTGCTGGCGTTCTTCCTGTACCGGATTTGAGATCAGAAGATGCTGAAACGGAACGTCTCCTGTATTGGTTATCTCATGTTCTACGCCTGCCTGCCAGTGCATGATATCGCCTGTCTTAAGTGTGGTTCCCACACCATCGATCTTTGACAGTGCCTGTCCTCCGGTCACATAAATAACCTGTTCTTCGTAATGAATATGTTTGGGCTGATGAGCAGCAACGGGCAGTGTAACCATTCCGACCTGCAATCCCCGAATGCCATTCTGCTGCTCATCCATCCAGACGATATCTCCCCAGTCTGTTTTCTGCTTTGTCATCCTGCCGTCTCCCTGACTTTTTCTTTCTACTTCCTGAATCCGTGAAGTTCAGTTTTATTTATATTCTCTAATTTGTTCTGTTTTTACCAATTTTAATCTCTTAGAATTTATTTGTTTCTATATTTATTCCACACACCGATTTCGTCTCTAATTCCAAATTTCTCAGGATCAAATGTAGGATTCTTGCCTGCTTTTTTTGTTCTTCATAATCTTTCAGAATTGCGAAACCTTTCTTTGAGAGCAGAAGAATTGCAATAATATTCAACCATGCCATCATACCTGCACCTGTATCTCCCATTGTCCAGATAATCTGTCCATTTACAAGGACTCCCGAAAAACATGAGAAAATAAATATAACTCGCATAACCCATACTGCTGTTTTATTTTCTTTAAACAAATACCGCGTATTCGCTTCCGCCTGATAATAATAGCCCATAAGCGATGTAAACACGAACATAATAATGATAATTGCCAATGCTTTACCTGCCCATGGTCCAATTCATTTACTTAGTGCATTATGGGCCCAGCGAATTCCATATTCTATGCCAGGAATTCCTTCAACAAGCATTGTCGTTCCATCTTTACCGACAGTGTTATAACAACCGGAGAGCAGAATTCCCGGACCAAGTACCGTTGCAATAGCAAAAAGTATCGCATATGGTTTACATTTCAAACCTCTTTCAATATAATAAGCAGGTCCACCAATATATTCTCCATTTTTGCCTTTTACTTTATAGGCCTGTGCCAATGCAGATTCTACAAACACCGAACCGGCACCGATAAACGCAATCACCCACATCCAGAATACTGCTCCGGGACCGCCAAAGAAAATGGCAGTTGCCACACCTGCAATATTTCCCATGCCTACTCGAGATCCTACAGTTGCTGCGAATGCCTGGAACGGTGTGATACCTGTATCTGATTTTTCACCATGTATCAGAAGATGTACCATGTCTTTAAATAATCTTACCTGCGGAAATTTCATCCTAATTGAAAAATAAAATCCACCAGCGAGACAAAACACTACAAGGATCATACACCAAACTACTGAGTTCAGTCCGTTCATCATGTTTGTAAATAGTTCCATGTTTTTCCCTCCTGTTTTATTCCTTCCGTTTTATCCATTGTGCACAATCAATACAGTTACATTATCACAAGCTATAGTTATTTTTTCTATCACTGATTTTGATATTATTATTACAGATTTTGACATCTGTCATTATTATTCATAATGACATTGTATGAAATTTTTATATTTCAGCATGAAAAGCGATACATTCTGTCTAATTTTCATACTCTTTTTCTGTCTTGACAGAGATATTTTTTCATGTA